>JAUWTC010000105.1 GCA_030609785.1 Holophagae bacterium | reverse complement strand
TCGCCATGGGCGGCAAATCCATCGAGAAAAAGGACCTGGGCCTGATGGCCATGGCCTACGGCCACGTCTACGTCGCCCAGGTCGCCTTCGGCGCCAAGGACCGGCAGACGATCCAGGCATTCCAGGAGGCCGAGTCCTATCCCGGACCCTCACTGATCATCGCCTACTCCCACTGCATCGCCCACGGCTACAACATGGCCGATGCTCTCGACCACCAGCAGGCGATCGTCGACTCCGGCGCCTGGCCCCTCTACCGCTTCGACCCCCGCCGTGCCGGGCTCGGCGAGAATCCTCTGAAACTGGACTCCAAGGCGCCGACCATCTCCTTTGAACAGTTCGCCATGACCGAGAACCGCTTCCGCATGCTGACGAAGAGCGATCCCGAGCGAGCCCGTGAGCTGATGGTCAACGCCCAGCGATCGGTTCGGGCCCGGTTTGACGTCTACAAACAGCTTGCGGCCATGAACTTCGACTCCGGCTCCACCGGTGAGAGCAACTGAAAGGATTCACCATGGACCTGACAACGACCTATCTCGGGCTCGAACTGAAAAATCCACTGGTCTGCGGCGCATCGCCCCTTGGCGCCAGCCTGGACACGCTTCGCCACCTTGAGGAGAGCGGAATCGCAGCGGTCGTTCTGCCCTCGCTCTTCGAGGAGGAGATCCTCGCCGCAGCCCACGGCGTGATGGCGATGGAAGCCGCCGGGGCGGGCTTTGCCGAAGCGACCTCCTACCTGCCCGACCCCGAGGGGTACCATATTGGTCCCGACCAGTACCTCGACCACATCAAGCGGGCCAAGGATGCGCTTTCGATCCCGGTGATCGGCTCCCTCAATGGGTCGAGCCCCGGAGGCTGGACCCGGTATGCGGAGAAGATGGAGGCCGCCGGCGCCGATGCGATCGAGCTCAACACCTACTTCCTCTCAACCGATGCCTCGGTGAGCGGCGCCGATGTTGATGCCCGTACGGTTGCCGTCGTTCGCGACGTTGCCGGTGCGGTCTCGATTCCGGTGTCAGTCAAATTGTCGCCCTTTTTCTCGTCACTGCCCCATCTGGCGCAGGGGTTGGTCGATGCCGGCGCCGGCGCACTGGTCCTGTTCAACCGGTTCTATCAGCCGGACATCGACATTGAAGACCTCGAGGTTGTTCCCAACCTTCGCCTGTCCTCGGTCGAAGAGCTGCGCTTGCGATTGCGTTGGTTGGCCGTGCTGTCGGGAACGATCGAGAGTGACTTCAGCTGCACCGGCGGCGCCCACGACGCCACCGACGTCATCAAGTCGGTCATGGCCGGCGCCAACACAGTGCAGATGGTCTCCGCACTCTTGATCCACGGGGCCGACCACGTCAGGCGCACCCTGGAGGCGATCGAATTCTGGATGACGGAACACAACTACGAGGGTATCGGCCAGATGCACGGATCGATGAACCTGGCCAAGACCCCGGACCCCGGCGCCTACACGCGGGCCAACTACATGAAGATGCTGGATAGTTGGGAACGGTAGACGGCAGAACAACAGAGAACAAAGAAGAAGGCGGCCTGATGGCCGTCTTTTTTGTTCTTTGGGGTCGAAGAGGTCAAAAAGGTCAAAGGGGTCCAATTCAAGAGCGTCCCTCTCCAACGGGACGTGCCGCCTTTGACGCTATAACGTTATAACGCTATCCTGAATGCACGAGGTGATCACGATGAGCGAACTCTCCAAGAGGTCAACAGTCTATTTCGAGCCGGCAATCCATCATGCGCTGAGAATCAAGGCGGCCACAACTCATCAATCGGTTTCTGAATTGGTCAATGAAGCGATGCGAAATGCATTGCGAGAGGATCAAGAAGATCTCCGTGCTTTCGAAGAGAGGGCTCATGAACCGACACTCAGTTATGAAGAACTGCTGGAAGACTTGAAGGCACATGGCAAGATATAGGTCAGGAGCGTGTAGGGCATTGAATCAGCGCTGCCTTTCGGGTGTCGTAAAGGCCCTTTTTCGTTGCATCCTCGGCCCGTACGGTGAGTACAGCGTCTCGAATGCGCCTCAAATGGCACTTTACGACCCTCCGAAATCCATCCGCCGTCAATGCCCTCCACGCTCCTAGTCTTCAAGAAATCGGTCGCCAAAGACCTGAGGAGAATTCCCAAAAAAGACGTTCGACGAATCCTCCGACGAATTGATGCTCTGTGCGTCGATCCAAGAGGCGAAGGCTGTCTCAAACTCTCAGACCAAGAGAAATATCGCGTAAGGCAAGGCGTCTACCGGATCATTTACGAAATCCGAGATTTGCAGTTAATCATACAAATCATCAAGGTCGCACATCGCAGTAGTGTGTATTGATGCGGTTCCGGACGCCGACACCGGACGTGGACGCTGAACCCGCCCCAGCCAGCTGAGGCAGGCCCTGCCATCTGCCGTGGTCGGTGCCCCGGTCCCTGAATTCCAACCCCGGCCTTCGGGAGCGCGCAGGCGCGTTCCCGCTCGATCATTTCCCGAAGGGGCGTTCGTTTCAGAAGTCGGAAGAGCACCACCCCTCCGGGAAATGACCTCGGCGGCCTGCGGCGTTGGCCAACATTCGGTCGCTGAGGGTGTCGCCGAGCGTTGCCACCCTTGACGTTGTCCGCATCGTTGCTCGGTTCGGGAGGCCGGCGCAGGACAACATCAAGAATGGCACGCGCCGTCGGAGAGGGCGCTCTCGAGATTGGACGGCGCCGCCAGCTTAGCAACCGTGCATCCGGCTCCCCTTTTTGTGCCTATTCCCCGTCAGACCTCACCCACCGCTCGTACACATTGATGAAGGGCAGACCGAGGAGGCTGCCGACCGGCAATCCGGTGACGGCTGTTTTGACGAGCCGAAAGGCACCCTCGATCACGAACAGCAGGTCCAACCCGATCAATGCGTCCCGCGGCGCGGGCCCGAGGAGATTGACGGTGCCACCGAAGAGTTCCACTCCGGCACTGATCCAGGTCAACGTCCGAACTCTCAGGTTGAGGTCCGGCGTCAACTGCTCCTGAAACCTCTGAGGCGCAAATGACAACAGGACGAAACGGCCCGCATCGGCCACCAAGCCACGACCACGGTCACGTTGCCGTTCCTGACGGGGCGGAGGGACCAGGGAGAGCGTCACTGGGGTATCAGCCGGGACCGCCTCGAAATGGTAGACAAACCGACCTCCGCCCATTTCCTTTTCGATCAGCCGCCACAGGGAACCCCGAAAACGAATGATCCCGTCGACCAGCCAATCCTCACGGGGATCAAGCATCGCCAACGCCATCTCCGGGTCGTCCTGGGTCCACCGGACAACCGAGATTGGCCGGCCCTTCTCCGCCGACTCGTTCGATAACGATGCCGTGACCCACCCAAAAGGCGCTGTGAGAAAGGAACCCATCGGTTCATCCTGGTTGAGAGCAAACCACAGCCGCACCATCGCCTCCGCAAACAACATCCAACCAAAGAACCTGAGCAACACCGGCCCCGGATGGACGATCCACCACATGCCCAGGCCCATTTCCGTCACGGCGGAGAGAATCGTGGCCCGGGCCCCAGGGACATTGTGTTCCCTCTCCCAACGCCGTTGCACCGGCCCCGGCATCAAGCCCGCCAGAGGCGAGAAAAGCACCAACACAAAGCGGAAACCCCTGCTTTTCTTGAGTTTGTCTGCCTCGGCTACCAGGCTCTCAATCCTGTCGGCGTCCAGCTGGTCAACATTCCTCGCGGCTTCGCCCTCGGGCCACGAAGCCAGCCGCCACCGTTGACCACCGTCATCGCGCTCCACAGATCGGGCTTCAAACAACTGATCGCACCAGGTGACGGCCGTACCGACAAACTGCCCCGCACGCGGCCGCCAGGGAAGAACCACCTCTGTGCTGGTGACCACCAGTCCGTCGCCGTGGCCCTCATCGACACGCACACCGTGCCCTAGATCGTACATGTATCCTGCCATCATTCCATCTTACCGGCATCACTGCGCTACAATAGGATTGACGTTGGAGGCCACGCGAATTGATCATCACCTGTCCGCAGTGTTCGGCACAATACCGATACGACGAAGCGAGGTTCGGTGACTCACCTCGCCGCAAGGTCAAGTGCCCCAAGTGTTCCCACATCTTCGAGATCACAAACCCCTCCGGCGATACCGGCGACCCGACCTACATCGGCAAAGGCCAGGCGCAGGAGGACGGGTCGGATCCGGACGATCACCAGACCGACAAGAGCTTCCTCGAGCCGGAAGACCCCGAACTCCCGCCCCTCGCGCCATTGAGGACCGATCTTCGGTTCTCCCTCGCGGTGATCGCCGGCGCCCAGGCCGGCTCGGTCTTCAAGATCACCAAACCCAGGGTCTATCTGGGCCGCGGCACCTCAGCGGATATTCAGCTCCGCGACGCCGAAATTTCCCGCCGGCACGCAATGATCGAGATCCGTGGGGACGAGGTGACCGTGGTCGACCAGGGCGCCACCAACGGCTGCTTCGTCGAGGGTGCGCGCGTCGAAAGCGCCGTTCTGGACCACCAGATGGAATTCACGCTGGGATCAACGACCCTGATGCTGATCATCACCAGCACGAGTGGGAATACGGTTTAGGATCCTTGAGGGCATAGGCCTGCTGCTTTTTCGGTAGGAGAGGCGGACTCGGGGCCTCTACCCTCAAGGATCCTATTTCGATGCGCTGCGCGCATCGGGAGTTTGGGTTAAAATTTTCCACCGAAAACGACCTTGACGGCCTTTCGTCCGGCCGCCGAACAGGAGATTGATCCCATGATCGAAGTTGAAAACCTCTCCAAGGTCTTCGTCGACACACCGGTGGTCGACGATGTCACCTTCTTCGTGCCCGAGGGCCAGGTGCTGGGTTTCCTCGGGCCCAACGGTGCGGGCAAGACCACCGCCATGCGCATGATTACGACCTTCCTGCGCCCGACGGCCGGCACGATTACCGTCGCCGGTGTCAACGCGGACGACGATCCGGTCGGACTGCGCCGGAACATCGGTTATCTGCCGGAAAACGTGCCGCTCTACCCCGAAATGCGGGTCGACGAGTACTTACGTTTCCGCGCCGACATCGAGGAGGTGCCACACCGTCACCAGAGCGCGAGGGTCGATGACGTCGTTGACCGGTGCCTGCTCTCTGACGTGAACCGCCAGGTGATCGGAACCCTGTCCAAGGGCTTCCGCCAACGGGTCGGCCTCGCGGGCGCACTGATTCACCAGCCGGGGGTCCTGATCCTCGATGAGCCGACCGTCGGCCTCGACCCCAATCAGATTATCCGAATCCGGGAACTCCTGATCGAACTGGGTCGGGATCACACGGTCCTTTTGTCGACCCACATCCTCCCCGAGGTGGAAACGGTTTGCGACCGGGTGTTGATCATCAACCGAGGGCAAATCGTCGCCGACGGCACGCCCGATGGGCTCCGCTCCAGGATGGCCGGCCGACCGACCCTCGAGGTGGTGTTCAAGGATGCCCCCGAGGACCAGGTCCTCGGGGCCTTCGAGTCTCTGACGGGGCTTCTCGGCGTCGAATGCCTGGATGAAGGGCGATTCCGCCTTGAGTGCGACGCGGCCGCCGATGTCCGAGAATCAACCTTTCGGCTTGCCGTCGACAGAGGTTGGACCTTGTTGGAAATGAGTCCCGGCAAGGCCTCGCTCGAAGACGTATTCGTTCGGCTGACCACCGACGAACAGGCCGACCCGGCCGAGGAGGTGTGACATGGTCAAAACCCTGGCAATCCTCAGGCGCGAATTGATCGCCTATTTTTCGTCACCCTTGGCGTACATGGTGCTGACCGGCTTCCTGCTGCTCCAAGGTGGGATTTTCTACCTCGTTCTGGCCTTCCTCAACAATCCGGGGGCCCAGACCATGGCGCCGATGGAGGCGTTTTTCGGAGGCACGATCTTCTTCTGGCTCTTCCTGCTGTTCGTCGTGCCGGTGATCACGATGCGGTTGATTGCCGAAGAACGAAAGACGGGGACCATCGAGGTGCTGCTGACCTCACCGGTGACCGAAGGTCAGATCATCACAGGGAAATTCCTGGCCGCGCTGGTGTTCTACGCCGCCCTCTGGCTGCCGACCGGGCTCTACGTCGTCATCCTCCGTCGTTACTCGGACATCGACCTCGGACCGGTCTTGGCGGGTTACCTCGGCGTGCTCCTGGTTGGGTTCCTCTTCCTCGGCGTCGGGACCTTCGCCTCGACCCTGACCAGCAATCACCTGATCGCCGCCATTCTGGCCTTCGTCGGCCTGGTTGCCCTGTGTGCCGTCCCTCTGATCGAGCAACTGTTGGTCTCGGACTCACTGTTCAAGGCTGCCCTGGGCCACATGGACCTCTGGTCCCACATGGAGGACTACGCCATGGGCATCATCGACACCCGCCACGTCGTCTATGAGCTGTCCGTCGGCCTGCTCTTCCTGTTTCTCGCGATCCGAAGCCTCGAAATGAAGAAGGGCCGGTAGGCATGAGACGACACGACATCCACCGCTCCTCGATTGCCATGGCCGCCATAGTGCTGGTCATTGCTCTGATCGTCATGATTAATTGGCTCGGCGCCCGCCACTGGCATCGCGCAGACTGGACGGCCTCAAACCTCTACACCCTGTCCGAGAAAAGCCACAATATCCTGGGGGACCTCGACGAAGAGGTCCGAATCATCGTCTTCATGACCCCGGGCTCCGGGCTCTGGCCTCAGGTCCGCGAGTTGCTGAATCGGTACGACGCAGCCTCCGATTCCATTGCTGTGGAGTACATCGACCCCGATCGTGAGCCATTGAGGACTCAGCAACTGGCGGAAGAATTCGGCATCTCGGTCGCCAATACAGTGGTCTTCACCGCCGGAGACCGGTCCAAGTACGTTACCTCCGATCAGATGGCCGAGTTCGACTACTCCGGCATGCAATACGGCCAACAGCCGACCCTGAGCGCATTCAAGGGCGAGGAGCAGTTCACCGCCGCTATCCTCTCGCTGGTCGCCCCCGACGTCCCCAAGGTCTATTTCGTCATGGGCCACGGTGAACCGTCCCTTCTGGCGGCCGCCGACCGCTCGGCGGGGGGCCTTTCCATCCTTCACGAGGCCTTGAAGAGGGAGAACATGGAATCGGCCGAAACCAGTCTCCTCTCAGGTCATGTCCCCGATGACGTTGATGTGCTGGCGATCGTCGGCCCTACCCGGGCGTTCACCGAGGCCGAAATCAACGCGATCGACACCTTCCTCCAGGGCGGAGGCCGGTTGTTGGTGGCCCTGGATCCCTTGATCGAACCGGACGGTACGATGCGGATGACCCGCCTTGAGGCTCTGCTTGCCGACTGGGACGTCGAGATCCGCGCAGATTTGGTGATCGACCCGTCGAAGAAGCTGCCCTTTTATGATTTGTCCGCCGTGTACCTCGACGCCTACGGCGCACACCCGATCACCGAGGACATGGAGGGCTTTGCGGTTCTCTTCATGGTGGCGCGATCAGTCGCGGCGGTGGCCGAGCCCATGGGCACCGTCACCAACCTGATCGAAACCAGCGCTGAGGGTTGGGGGGAGACCGACCTCAGCCAACTGATCCGTGGTGAACCCGTTGACCCCGGCCAATCCGATACCCCAGGCCCGGTGGCGGTCGGCCTTGCCGTCGAGCACACACCGGAAGGCCCCGAAGGAATGGATGACGACACCTCCG
>JAUWTC010000329.1 GCA_030609785.1 Holophagae bacterium | reverse complement strand
GTCACCCAGGAACCCGCCCGCGCCGCGGCAGGCACCAGAACGTCAGTCCCGGGATTGAGTGCTTCAACTGACAGAACCGATCCGATCAGCATCACGAGACAAAGACAAAGGACCGAAAGACGCATTATTTCCCTCCATTGAAAAACTGTGGATACACCGAATCAAAGCGACATCCCGTGGGTCGCCCCGTCGGTCGCACGAGAGTACCCGAGATTTCAAACGACGTACACCGTGTCGTACCTATTGGTTTTGATACCTTTTCTCAAGTTAACCTCAAGCAATAGGGCAACTTGACAATCTTCACCGGAAACACGGTATTCTCTCCCGGCGCCGATTGACTCTTCCGAGCCCGGCGCCCCAAGGAGACCCCCATGACACCAACTCACCCCAGATCCCTTTTCTCCTCCCGCTTTCTCATCCGGGCCACCCTTCTGATGACCATCGCCGTCCTCTGCCTGACGAGCATCGCCCCTGCTGCCAGTCCGCCGGACTTCAAACTCAAGGATCTCAAGGGGGATTGGTTCACTCTTGGAGACCACCTGGGGGAAGAAGTGATCTACATCACATTCTGGGCGACGTGGTGCGTGCCGTGCCGTCGTGAAATGCCCCACCTCCAGGAGATGGTCGACGAATTTGGTGATCAGGGTTTTCTGGTCGTCGGCGTCAACACCGACCCACCGGCGACCAAGAGCAAGATCAAACCCTTTCTCAGGCGGATCAAGATCACCTACCCAACCGTTCTCGACCCCAACAACAACGTCTTGGACAAATACAACCCCACGCGGGAACTCCCCTATGCCGTTTTGATCGACCGCGAAGGCAATGTCCATGAGGTCTTCCCCGGTTACCGTGCCGGCGATGAAATCCGCCTGCGAAAAGAGGTGGAATCTCTCCTTGCACGTGATTCCGAGCCCGGAGAGTCCTCGGATGATTAGGTGGATCCTCACCATCGCGGTGGTGTTGTCGGCGTCAATTGCCGCAACCCAGGATCAAGAGGAACCATCCACACCGTCCTTCAGGCTCTTCGGCCAAACGACCTCCTACCTGGAATTGAACGAGTCCGAAGATGGTGACTCCGACGAGGATTACACCAAATTCAAGCAACTCTTGAGCTTCAACGTCGAGTGGTCCCGGTGGACCGTCGGGGCCCAGGTCGACTTCCTCTACTATTCCGATCCCGACCTTGCTGACCGCCTGGATCTTGACCGGCTCCGCGACACCTGGGAACTGCGCAGGTACTACGTCGACTACGCCTCCGATCACTTTCAGGGTCGTCTGGGGACGTTTTTCTCCTCCCTCGGGCGGGGCCTGACCCTCTTCGTCCAGAAAAACGAGGCCCTGGGTTTCGACGAGCCGATCCACGGCGGCACCGCCACAGTTACCTTTGACCACATCGACGTCACCGTACTTGGCGGAGAAGTCACCGAGCCGGTCCTCCAGAACCAGTACAACCGCGAGTTCAAGGACACCGTCTGGGGAGGCCGGGTTCTCGCCCGTCTACCTCATGATTTCTACGTTGGGGGATCATTCGTCCACTCTGAACTGGACCGCTTCTTCCCCGAGGGCGTCGATGACGTTGATGTCTGGTCGGTGGAAGGAGGGGGAGCCGAAATCGGAGGGCTTATTGACGTACACGCCGAGTGGGCCAAAATTGAAAAAGTCGAGGCCCTCGGAACCAAGGAGGGTTACGGCGGCTACCTTTCGGTGTCCTCCTACTTCGGTCCTTTCACCATCCTTGGAGAGTACAAGGACTACTGGAATTTTCAGTACCGCTACAATTCGCCCCCCAACGCCGGAAGGGCAATCGAAAGCTACAGCCACAACGACGTCAGAGGACCGCGCTTGTTGGTCTCGGCCGACATCCCGTCGATCGGCGCCATAGTTTCCGGCAGCTACGGCTGGTTCGACTCCCACAAGAAAGAAACCTCCCTCGGCGGGACCGAAGGTGATCAACAAAACGAATGGTACGTCACCTTTGAAGAAATGGCCGGACCGGTCTACTTCCTGTCGAGCTATTTCAATCGTCACTGGAGCAACCGCAAGATCCGTCAAGAACACATCATCGCCGACCTCCACCTCAGCACCGGCGAGCGTGACGAAATCATCCTGGGATATGACAAACGCCTGGAAAAGAGCCCGTACTTCTCTCTGGCGACACACCGGTCGTACGCCGGCTATTCGCTGTCACCTCACGGCGTCATCTCGGTTCGTTATGCGTGGGAGGAAAAGAGCGGATTCGAGACCGAGGACTTCTGGGGGATGGAGTTGCAGTACCTCCCCAAACCGACAATGACCCTGACCCTGTTCGGCGGCAGCGATCCCGGCGGCCTCGTCTGCGCCGGAGGCCAGTGCCGCATCGAACCTCGTTTCAAAGGCTATAAGGCAACGTTCTCATGGAGATTTTGATCTTGGACTTTTGGAGCGGACGCGCTTAGGCTGTGACTCGGGTTGAAACGGACCCGAGAGTACCGAGTAAGGGAGATGTTGATGAACGTAGGAAAAGTACTGGGACTGGCTCTCGTGGCCGCAGTTGTTGTTGGTGCCGCACCGTCTCTTGTCAGCGCTGCGGAGCGCGTTGTTTTGGGAGAGTATTTTACGAACCTCTATTGACATGACTGTTCGACCACGGGTCCCGTGGTCTCCGATCTGATCGACCAGCACCCAGAGCGGTTCGCCGCCGTGACCTTCAATGTCGATGATGCTTTCGCGGTACCGTGGGGTGAAGATCGGTTCTTCAACTTCTATTCGTTTGCCTTTTCGCCGGAGATGATGATCGACGGGGAAATGAACTGCCCATCGGCCGATTACGCCACCTGTCTCGGCCAGCGTCTCGGTGTTGGGACCGATGTCACCCTCGACCTCAGCGGAACCCAAGTCTCGGGTGCGACCTGGGACATCGGAGCGAGGGTCTGCATCGAAACCGGTGGGTCAAGCCGGACACTGCGGATCTATACCGCGGCGACCCTCAGCCATCGTTCCGGACTTCCGGGCTATTCGAGAAACCTGCTGATGCAGGAAGTGCCGACCCAGGATATCAACCTGTCCCCCGGCAGCTGTCAAACGGTAACTCAGAGGATCACCTTTGACGGCGAAAGCTGGTCCAATCGAAGCGACATCACCGTCATCGCCTGGGCCCAGGAGCCGGACTCGGCCGGACCGGCCGCCGTTTTCCAGGCCGCCGTGATGAATTGGCCTTTCCCGGAGGACGCCGAGCTGACGACCATCGAGATCAGTCCTTCAACCGCCGAGTTGGAGGTTGGAGAGACCCTGGTCTACACAGCCACCGGCAAGGACCAGAACGGCCATGATTTCGAACTGACCGATCCGGTATGGTGGACGAGCGGCGACGGATCCGGCACGTTCGACCCGGAACGTGGAAGTACAACTCCAGAGTTCACGGCCGAAGAGCCGGGCGACACCAATATCATTTGCACTCAGGGCGGCATCACCGGACGGGCAACACTCCGCATAACAGGTGACCCACCTGTGCTCAGCGAAATTGTGGTCACACCGTCGGCCGCGGAGATGGAGGTCGGCCAAGACACGCTGTTTACAGCTGTCGGCCACGACCAGTACGGCAATGACATTGCCCTGGACGACCCCCAATGGCAGGCGACCGGAGAGGGCAGCGGAACCTTCGATCCTCCCAACGGGAGTACCACCCCCCTGTTTACAGCCGTTGCTCCCGGCGCTGTTCAGGTCACCTGCTCGGAGGGCGGTATTTCAGGTCAGTCTTCGGTGGTCATTACCGGTGATCCGCCACAGCTGATCGCGATCGCCGTCAGCCCCCAAACAGCCACCGTGGTCCTGGGGTCATCGCTGGTACTCACCGCTACCGGAACCGATCAGTACGGCGACCCATTCACACCGGATAACGCCGAATGGAACGTCAGCGGCGCCGGCAACGGCACTGTTGATCCCTCATCAGGGAGTTCCACCACGACCTTTACGGCTACTGCCGCCGGCAGCACGGCAGTCACCGTCGAGCAGGATGGCTTTGAGGCCACGGCCTCGATCGAAATAACCGACCAGGGCCTGCCGAAACCTCGACGGATCAAGGTTCGGCATACACCGTAGGTAGCAAGGGGCAGCCGTCTGACCCAGACCTCAGGTCTCAATGAAAAAAGCCGCTAACAGG
>JAUWTC010000147.1 GCA_030609785.1 Holophagae bacterium | reverse complement strand
TGTCGATCAGGCCTAACTCGGCGCATTCCTTCCAGAACAACTGCATCGCCGCCAATTGGGGTGGTCCGATTTCATAGTCCAGGAGGTCCCGAAGATAGGTCAGAGCTGCCGTTGCCGGCCACCGGTGCTCCCTGGCCCACGTTCCGGCCAGGCCTTCCAGGCGGGCACAATTGTCCCTGCGAACACTTTCCAGGATTTGGGGAAGGTCCCCCAGGTCGGCTTCCGGCGGCGCCAACCAGGTAGCGAAGACGAAAGGCAGTCCTGTCAGACCCCGCCAAGCCTGGCCGAGGTCCAACTGGTGGGGGAAAATAACCGGATCGGGTTCGGCTGTTACGACCTTGTCCCCGATCAGAAGGGCTGCCTCGAGATCTGTCGGCCCGTCCAGGGCGGCCGGATCTTCCAACGGCGAGATCTCCAGGGTGCGTCCGAACCGTCGCTGGAAGATGACCTGAGCCAGCGCGACTGAGGTGTGGCTGTCGCCATCGACGTGGAGATGGTCAATTCGGTCCAAAGGGCGTTGGGAGAAGACTCGGACGGTCAGGGTTCGTGAGCGGGAACCGATCGCCCCCGAAGGAACAATCACCAGGTCCCGTGAACTGGTTTGGGCGTCGATGACGGGGCACAAGGCGATGTCGAGCCGTCCGGCCTCGAGGTCGGCCAGAAGAGCTGCCGGCACCTTTCGCACCAGACGGATGCCCGACCGCTGGTCCAGGGTATGGACAAGGGGGAGCGCATTAAGGTAGCCGACCGCGCCGATAGTGATCATTGACGAACCCTAACAGAGCAGGGAGCAGGGAGCAGCGGGGGCGGTTCCGTTCGGTCCTGGATTCTCAGTTTACCGAGGATTGTAGGGGCGGACCCCAGTGTCCGCCCGTTCTGGATCCACCGGTCACGCCCAGACTCAAAAACTGAGGGATCAACTCTGTGATCGACCATGACAGGGCGGGCACAGGGACCCGCCCCTACATTCCCAGTCTCCCAGTTTCCGCGCTTCCCGATTTCCGGACGCGTGTTCGGAACTTCGGATGCACCCCCTGGGTATTGAGGCCCTCCTGAATGATTCTGGGTGTTTTGGGCTGAAAATGCCCTTGGCCCGGATCGTGCAATAGATTTCGGTGTGATTTGGCCTGTTCTCTTCGATTGCAGGCTGAGTCCCTGGAGAGGAGTTGACAATTGTGGCGAGCGAGTCGATGATGCTACGAGTGTTCGAAGGATTTTTCCGTTCGATTTTTTTATCTTGGAAGGTCATGAGGAGGTAGGTATGCAACGACGTGTATTGGTTTCATTGTGCGTCATCGCGCTTCTGGCGTCCGCCGCCGGTTATGCCGCGACGACAGGTCGACTCAACGGGACGGTCAAGGACAACGAAGGGCTCGCCCTTCCTGGTGTCACAGTCCAGATTACGTCCGTCAATTTGATGGGTTCCCAGGTGGCCATCACCGGTGGAAACGGAGGCTTTAGCTTCGCGGCCCTGCCGATCGGCGTGTACACCGTCGAGGCGTCGTTGGTTGGATTCCAGGGCGCGACCGGGGAAGTCCGGGTCAGCCTGGACGGGACGGCCAGCGTGGCCTTCACCCTGGTGCCCGAGCAGTTCGCCGACGAGATCATCGTCGAGGCGAGGGTGCCCGTCGTCGATACCGCCCAGGTCAACACCCAGCAGGTCTTCGACCAGGACTTTCTGCAGAACGCGGCAATCGGCGCCACCGGCCGGTCGTACCAGAACATCATCTCTCAGGCAGCGGGTACCGGCGGCGGCAGCAACCCGAACGTCTTTGGTGGTACCTCGAGCGATAACAACTACCTGATCGACGGCTTGAGCACGACCGACCCGGTGACCCAAACCTTCGGCACCAACTTCAACTACGACGCCATCCAGGAAATCTCCGTCCAGACCGGTGGCTACGAGGCCGAGTTTGGGCAGGCGACCGGCGGCATCATCAACCTGGTGACCAAGAGCGGTGGCAACAATTTCTCCGGATCGCTGGACATCCGCTACCGCGATCAGGATTTCAGTGAAAACGGCGACCATTTCGACAAAGACGAACAGGCGAGCTCCTTCGAGGACTACTCGATGACCCTGGGTGGTCCGATCCTCAGGGACAAGCTGTGGTTCTTCGTCTCGTATGAGTACGTCAACACCAAGCGGCAAGCCGACGCTGTGCAATTCGTACGTGAATACGACGGCTCCAACTATATTGCCAAGGCCAGCTGGCAGATTACCGACAGCCACCGCGCGGTCTTCCGCTACTCGGGTGACCCTGCGGAGATCTCAGGCCTCCCGCAAAGCCAGTTCGTCGAGCCCGAAGCGGAATACACCCAGGAACAGGGCGGCGCCATTTGGGGCATCGAGTTGAACTCGGTCCTGTCCGAGAGCCTCTTGCTCAACATCAAGGGCGGCATCAACCGAAGCAACCTCGACGATTTCCCGACCAACGGAACCTCCCGCGAGTCGAGGCACTACAACCAGGAGACCGGGATCACCAGCAACAACTACGCATTGTCCCGCGTCGGTGACCGCGACCGCGACGAGTTCGGCGCCAACCTGAGCTGGTTCCTCGATGATCTCGCCGGTTCCCACGAGTTCAAGTTCGGTGCGGAAATCTCGCAGCAGAGTTTCGTCGAGTCGATGTGGCTCAACGGCGCCGGCCTGGTCTACGATCAAGGCCTGCCGGGCGAGGAGTACGACGACCTCAACGGCGACGGCTACTACAACGAGTACGTGACGGTCAATGAGGTGGAACTCCTTGCGGTCCCCGGCTACAACCCGGACGGCAGCCTCAACGACAATGCGCTGGCGGCTATGCGTGAAATCGAGACCACCGGCGACGTGACCACGTTCTTTGCCCAGGATACCTGGCGGCCGACGGCCAATTTGACCATCAAGCCCGGCATCCGCTTCGACAACGTTCAACTCGACAACGCCGCTGGAGAACAGGTTGCCGACATGGACCGTTGGCAGCCGCGTTTCGGTGTGGCGTGGGACATTTCGGGGAACGCCAAGTACGTCGCCCGGGCGTCCTGGGGTCGATTCATGGACCCGACCGCCTTGACCATTGCGACATTCGCCAGCGGTCAGGTCGACATCTGGCACGATTACGACACGATGGAGAACCTCTGCAACGCCGGTTTCCCCTGCGACCGTGATTTCCTGCAGTCCCTGTTTGGACTCGAAGATAACCAGGTGATCGACTGGATCAACGGTGAGGGATTCGAATACGTGCTCTTCGATACTCGCATCCCGGGGGTTTACGATCCCGCACAAACGCTTGATCAGGCCGGCCTGGGTCATTTGGAAACGCCCTACGCCGACGAGTTGATCCTGGCCTTCGAGATGCAGGTGGCCCCGGAGACCTCCTTCGAAATCACCTACGTCGACAAGAAGACCGAGCAGTTGATCGAAGACACCTGCGGCAACAACGGATGGGTCTGGGGCGACCCGGATGTTCCGGCGCCGGATCTCGACGACCCCTCGACCTGGACGACCGCGTCCGGCTGCTCGCAGTGGGTCATCTCCAACATGGATTTTCTCTATCGCGACTACACTGCGTTCATCGGGAAGTTCGAGACCCGTGGTGACTGGTGGCATGGTCTCTTCAGCTGGACCCATTCGGACTCCAAGGGCAACAGCGAGTCGACCGCAGCCCAGTCCTACGCGCGGGGGGAAATGGATTATTTCCCGGTCAACTTCTACAACATCGACGGGTACCTCGGTGACCATCGCGAGGATCGCCTGAAGCTCAGCGGCTACGCGCTGCTGCCGGGCGCCTGGACCATCGGTCTCGACAGCTACTGGTCGTCGGCAGGTCATATCACCACCCAGTCGTTGTGTTCCAATTACCTGGGCGCATCGCCGGAGGCGCTGGAATTCTACGGCATCGACGACGAGGCAATGACTTACTGCAGCGGCGTGCCGAATTACACGATCTACCTCGAGCCGCGTGGCACCACCGAGACCAAGAGCACCTGGAACGCCGACCTGTCGGTCACCAAGGCCTTCACCGTCGGCCCGACCGACATGTCGATCATTTTCTCGGTCTACAACATCTTCGATCGCGAGTTGGACAGCTCCTTCAACTCGACAGCCTTCCGCGTTACCGACGAGGACAGTGGTCTGGGTCAGCCGGTTGACGAAGGGCGAGTTGACGAGGATACTGGTGAGACCATTTTCACCTACTACATTCCGATCGGCCAGCCCATGGCCTATCAGCTGCCTCGTCGCTACGAGTTGGGCTTCCGTGTGACGTTCTAGTCCGACGACAGCCTTTTCACTTTAACCCGCGCCTCGGCGCGGGTTTTTTATTTGGGTATTGCTACGATGCCCTTTGATGGAGTTCATGAAGCCTGAGCCGAAACCGGCGAGCGAAGCCAATGCAGGGAGTTTCGGCCGGGCCAAGGTCGTGTGTCGCCGTGCATTGGCCTGCTTCGCGGCGGGGCTTCTGAGTTTGATGGGCGCCTGCCACGAAGCACCGGAAGCGACTCGAGAAAGTACAAGCCGGGCGCCGGCAGGCACCGCGAACGGTCTCGCTCCGAGCCCCGAGATCTGGCCGGCGGGCAGCAACGTACTGTTTCTGACCCTCGACACCACCCGGGTCGATGCCCTGGGTTGTTACAACGGCGACCTGGCGACAACTCCTAACCTCGATGATCTGGCGGCGAAGAGCCATCTGTTCGAACGTTGTTCCACCTCGGTACCTCAGACGCTGCCGGCCCACGTCAGCCTGTTTTCCGGTTTGCAACCCGGCAAGCACGGAGTGCGCAAGAATTTCGGTGGGTCCATCAACGATCGGCTGCCGATGCTCGCCGAGGCCTTTCGTGCGGCCGGTTTTGACACCGGCGCCTTCGTCAGCGCCTTCGTGCTTGATCAACGTTTTGGCCTGTCCCGGGGCTTTGAGGTTTACGACCCCGCCACCTTTGACATCAAGGGTGACGTCAAGGAAGAACGCCTCGCTGCTGACACCGTCGATGCCGCCATCGAGTGGATCCAGGGCCGGGAAGGACCGTGGTTCGTGTGGGTTCACCTGTTCGACCCCCATACCCCGTACGCGCCGCCGGAGCCCTTCGCAGGCAGATTTCCCGACGACCCGTATCTTGGTGAGGTTGCATCCATGGACGCAGAGATCGGCCGTCTGATCAGGGCATTGGCCGAATCCGACTTGATGGATCGAACCGGAATTGTCGTCTGTGGCGACCATGGCGAAGGTCTCGGTGACCATGGCGAACCGACCCACGGAATCCTGCTGTATGAGTCCACCACCAGGGTGCCTCTCTTCGTGCATACGCCGGGGCAGAGCGAGGGCCGGCGTCACCAACGGCCGGTCGCTCTCGTCGACCTGGCGCCGACCTTGGCGGAGGCCCTCGGGCAGACCGGAACCTATGATGGCGAGAGTTTGCTGCCGTTACTCAGTGGAGGTGCAGCGGAGACGGGGCCGAGGGGGCTTTACCTGGAAAGCCTGGAGGGCTATTACCGCAGCGGCTGGTCGCCGATCTACGCTCTGGTACAGGGCCCCTGGAAGTACATCCTGTCGCCCCGACCCGAGCTCTTCGATGTGGTTGACGACCCGGCCGAATCGGAGAACCTGCATGACCGCTTCCCCGATGTGGCGGCTCGGCTTCGGGCGGAGTTGGAGTCGCTCATTCCGGATGGAGACATGGCCCTCGGGACGGCGGTAGATCTGTCAACCGAGGAGCATGCGGCGCTCACGGCACTGGGTTACGTGGCCGGAGCCCCGGGCCGCGGCGCCGGCAGCCAGAAGAACCCGGCCGACCTCATTCACCTCGCCGCGATCCACCAACGAGCTCTCGGGGCCTTCAACACAGGCCGTTTGGAAGAGGCTGCCCAGCTGTTTCGTCGCGAGCTTGAGGAGGACTCCGAGAGTCCTCTGCTGCACTGGTACCTGGGTTCCTGCCTGATCGCCAGCCGGCCGTTGGAAGCGTCATCCCTTTTTCTCCAGGCGATTGAGCTGCAGCCGAGCTTTGAAGAGCCCTATCTCGCCTTGTGCAAGCTCCTGAATAACCAGCGCCGGATCCAGGACGTCGTTGCAGTGGCGCGAGAGGGAGTCAAGAATACTTCGGATACCTTCGGACGCCTGCACTACTTCAGGGCCCTGGGCACGCTGAGGACCGACGGTTTTTCACAGCAGGTTCTCGCTGACCTCGATGTGGCCGTCGAACGCGGTCAGGCGCCAATCAACGCCTACCGTTTGAGGGCGGGGCTTCTTCTGCGCCAGCTCGGCGAGATCGACGCAGCCCTCAGCGACCTCGAACGTTGTGTCGGCCTGCTCAACCCCGAGGAGCAGGCGGTGCTGTACTCGGATGCGATGTTTGCCACCCTGCACGGAGACCCACGCTTCGAGAAACTCTTTGCCTCTCAGCAGTAGTGGCTATTTTCCCCTCTTCGTGGCGTTGCACTCGAATTTTGCAGGCGCCTGAGCTGACAGCTCCACCGTCAGGGAGCTGGGGCATGCGGGGGCGAGGGATCGTGGGGCATCGAACCTCGGCTGGAGCGCAGGAAGGCATAGGGGCTGGCCGGCTTCGGGTTTGACACCCTCGAGGTGTAGACGTCGGCTGACCGTTCGAGCTGGTGAGCCAGGTGGCTCTTGTCGTTGCCGACTCGAAGCAGGAACCCCCCCAGAGGGCTCCGGGATCGAGGTTGAGCTGCGCCAGGACGGTCGAAATCATGGTAGGGTCCGT
>JAUWTC010000136.1 GCA_030609785.1 Holophagae bacterium | reverse complement strand
AGGTCGTCTCGGAACGTCTTGGACACGCGAGCATCGTTATCACCCTGTACACCTACTCTCACGTGCTCCCGACCATGCAAGAAGACGCAGCAAAAAAACTCGAAGCAATGCTCTACGGACCCGCACAAGAAGAAAGAACCGTTACCGCCGACCAATCCTCCCCCACCAACAACGAATGACCCTGAGTTCAGCTCAGACTGGCCGTGACCGGCCAACATCTGCTGAGACCATTAGAGCCAGGGACGCAAAAAGGCCGCAAATACCAAAAACGCCGCCAGTTCTTGGCGGCGAAAAAATCTATAAGTGTTTGTTTTTAAAGGAGAAAAATGGTCGGGACGCAGAGATTTGAACTCTGGACCCCCTGAACCCCATTCAGGTGCGCTACCAGGCTGCGCTACGTCCCGACCCTAATCGATTTTCAGTTCAGCGACCACCTCTGCGAGTTCCTTACGGACGTCGCGCAGTGTGGCGAGGAGTGGTTGTACGTTTTCCACAGGGGGTTTGTCAACCTTTTGGTCCTGAGAACCCGCCGCCACCGGCTCGGATGGAGGGCTTTTCTTGGCCTTGGTCTGCCTCTTTTTCTTGGGTTTGTCTTCCGCTTGGTCGGTTTGGGGGGGCTTTTCCTCGGCTGGAGGAGACACTGCCACCGGCTTGGGTCCCCCACCTGCATTGTCGAGACGTTTTCGGGCCCCCGCGATCGTCAGCCCCTCGTCAAAGAGCAGATGCTTGATCTCGAGGATCAACTTGACCTGATCTCTCCGAAAAAGGCGTTGCCCGGTTCCACTCTTTTCGGCCTCCAAAGCAGGAAACTCCTGGCCCCAGAAACGCAGCATGTAGGGCTGCACACTGGCCAGTTTGCAGACCTCGTTGAGTTTGAAGGACTCCTGCCCCTCAGGCAGGACCATTTGTTCCGTCATTCTCATCCTCCGAGATTGGCAACAACGTCAGCCGTAACTGCAGCGTCACCTTACGGTTTCCGACCCAGTCCCCGGGAACCGGGACCTCGATATCAAGAGCCCGCACCTGGCCCGACTCAACGATGGCTCCCGTCCCAGTCAACTTGAGGGCCAGGCTGTTGTCTCCGGCCGTGACCGAAACCGGGAGCGGGCCTTCCTCGCTCATCACCAGGACGCCGTGACTGACAGGGGGCTCAACGGCCGGCTGTTCCCATGCCGCCTCGATGAATGGATCACCCTCATTGAAGACCAACGGCGCTGGGGCTGACGGTCGAGATGTAGGCTGAACGACATCCCTTTCGAGTCCAGCGGCAGGCATGCCTCTTTCAGGCTCCAGGTCGACCTCAACGGCAGGATCCGTCTTACCCAGCCATTCGGCGTCAGCGTCGTCGGTTGAAAACGGTCCCTCGGCGACCTCCGATTCCAGTTCCGGCTCGGATTCAAAGACATCCATTTCCGGCGCCTGATCTTCCCCGCCACTCTCCTCGGGAACGCTTTCCACCGCGATTTCTTCCGGTTCATCGAAGGCGTCGGGCAGGTCCATTTCATGCCCGGCCGGATCATCTAATGTCGGTTCTTTCGTCTCCTGCGTGCCGAGAACAGCGGCAACGAGGTCGTCGACGTCATGACCCGGCACGGTGCTCGAGACCGCAGGTTCGACCTTGTCGGAAGAGAGGTCTCCGTCCATTTCTGCAAGGCTGTCAAATACACCGCGTTCAGCGGCGTCTGCGCCCGCCCTATCGTCCCGGTCGACCACCGTCTCTTCGAGAGAGTCCCCCCCGTCGTCCTGAACCGAGTCTGGAAACCCTTCGACATCGGCAGTGTCATATTGAGCGACACTGACATTCTGGTCATCAGCTTCGAACGGCTTCCCCGGCCCTTCCGGCAAGAGATCCGCCGGTTCGGCGCCGAAGGCGTCAACTCCCTCGGCAACCGGTGGCGGCACCAGCATTCCAGTCTGGGTGTCGATCTCCTCGAACGCCACCGGTTCGAGATCTTCGATGACTTCGGCCTCGTCACCGACCGGCGGCCCAACGTCGACGGCGGGGGCATCGAACGTCAACTCAGAACTCGAGGACTCTGTTTCAGGAAGGTCCGGCAATTGCTCGATGACCGGTTCTGGGGCGCCGGATTCGTCAGGGGTCTGTTGACCCCACTCGGTCACCGGCGGAGTATCGAGCGACACGGTTTCCGGCTCTTTTTCGATGTCAAACGCCACCGTCTCGGGAACTTCCGCAGAGCCAAGGCCCTCGCCGCTTGGCACGCCGGGGATCGTGGGGACCTCGGCGGCTGAAAGCGGTCGAATACCGGACGGAGGTTGCGGGACATCCGCTTCAGGGCCGGGCATGGGCAACTTCGCCGCAGCCGGCCTCAACCGCGAAGGCTGGGCCCCTAAACCTCGAGCCTCATACCGGTCTCTGAGGCTCCTCATCACCAGGCGAACGATGCCCTCGAGCGTCTCTTGCACACCGATGCCTTCGACCGCCACCGATTCGAAAAACGGCGCATCATACCGATTGAGCGCTGCATCCATCTCTTCGAGGGCCATCAGTTCTCCGAGGTCCCTCTTGTTGAACTGAATCACGTGGGGAAACTCGGCCAGGTTGACACCCTGCAACCCCAAATTCTCATCGAGGTTTTTCAGGCTGTCGGTGTTGGAACTCTGCATGGCCCTTTGAGAGTCAGCAACGAAGACAACCCCATCGGCCCCGCGCAACACCAACTGCCGGGTGGAGTTGTAGTGGACCTGACCGGGCACCGTATAGAGCTGAAGGGTGACGTCCATGCTGCGGATCTTTCCGATATCCAAAGGCAAAAGATCGAAGAAGATCGTTCGATCACCTTCAGTTGCCAGAGAAACCATCTTCCCCTTGTCGCCGCCTTCGAAGTTATCGTGAATCCACTGGAGGTTGGTGGTCTTCCCACACAGACCCGGCCCGTAGTAAACGATCTTCGCGTTCAGCTTCCTGAGTGCGTAATTAAAGAAAACCATTTGCTGCCCTCAGTTTTTCCGTCCCTTGATGATAACCCGGATGGGAACACCATCCAAACCCAGACTTTCCCGCAGGATATTTTCCAGGTACCGCAGGTAGGAAAAGTGCGGTTTGCCCGGCAAATTCGTAAACAGGACAAATGACGGCGGGGCGCTCTGGGTTTGGGTGGCATAATAGAATTTCGGCTCTTTGCGCCCCTGAACCGATGGAGGACGCCGCTCCCACGCAGTCCTCAGCATCCGATTCAAGTCCGGGGTCGTAATTCTCTGTCCCCGAGCCGTGTGAAGGGCCGCCATGACCGGGAAGAGCTTGTGTACACCCTTGCCCGTCAAAGCCGAGAGAAAGACAACCGGGGCGTGCCGCATGAATTTCATATTACGGGCGATCTGGTCTTCGATTCGAGCCCGAACGACCTCCCGGTTTTCGATCAAGTCCCACTTGTTGACGACGACGACGACTCCCCGCCCCGCCTCCCATGCGTATCCTGCGACGTGAACGTCCTGGTTGGTGATGCCTTCGACGGCATCGACGACCAGCAGGCACACGTGCGCCTTCTCCAGATGTTTCCGCGCCATGACCACCGACAGGACCTCAGGGCCCTTGTCGGTCTTGCCCTTCCGCCTGATACCCGCCGTGTCAACCAGCCGGAAAAAGACGTCGTCTCGTTCGAGAACCGCGTCCACGGCATCCCTGGTGGTGCCCGGCACCGCACTGACAAGAACTCTCTCGTCACCAACCAGTTGGTTGAGCAGGGAGGATTTCCCGACGTTGGGCCTTCCGATGATGGCGATCCGGGCCTCTCGAGGGTCCTCCTCCTGTTCCTCCTCGCCTTCGTCCACCACACCGTCGAGATGGGGCTCCAGCAAATCCCACAAATCGGCCAGGCCCAGGCCGTGTTCGGCAGAAATTACGGCAGCGTCTCCGAATCCCAACGAAAAGAACTCGTACGCCTGCTCTTCGACCTCCGATCGGTCACTCTTGTTGACCGCCATGACAATCGGCACGTCGACGGTCCGGAGCCATCGAGAGATCTCCTGATCTTCAGGCATCAGGCCGGTCTCACCATCAACCAAGAAAATTACGGCGTCCGCCTCCCGGGCGGCGATATCTGCGTGCGTGCGAATCATGGGCACAAAAGCATCCGTATCTTCGAACAGCAATCCTCCGGTGTCGATGATCGTCGCTGTCCCACCCCGCCAGGGCGCGTCCTCGATGATTCGATCTCGGGTCACCCCCGGCAGATCGTGAACCAGAGCTCGCCGGCTCTTTGTCAGCCTGTTGAACAGGGTTGACTTGCCGACATTGGGTCGCCCGACAATGACGATGACCGGCTGACGCTTCACTGGACCTCCGGAGCATCGGACTGCACATCGTCCATCGTCCAACGTGTGCCTGCTTCCTGGCCGATGACCCTCCGGCCCGTCACCATCCACCGCCCGTCCATCAGACGCAGTTGGATGATGGAGTCCTGGATCGAGGTTGGGTTGCGACCCTTTTCCCGCCCGTTGAACGCGTCGAATTGCGTAACGTCCCAGACCTCGGTGGTCGCCACCGTGGCGTTGATCACTCTGAAAACATCGATGCGCGTGAAATCAACGGACAGCAGTCGAGCCTCCACTCGATCGCCGGTTCCGGCCAGACCTCTGAGCATCTTGCGAACCCCCTGAACCTCGGAACCGGTGGCCAGATCCTCGATAGGCTCAATGCTGAGGCTCGAGTACGCCTCCGTCAATGCGTGAAGATAGGTCGTCACGGCCTCTTCGACGGCCATGCGGACCTGGGGATCGGGCGTCGTATCTTCGCACCCAGTAGTGATCAGAATGGTGAGCCCCAGTGCAAAAACCAACCCAATTCGAGCCGCAACCATTACCAACCTCCCAGCAGACATTCGTCCAGTGAAGGATAGCAGCATAGGGTCCGCGAAAGAATACGTCCGCGGAATTCACGCCCAACTGTGTCGTTAAGAACGCTGGGACGCTGGGAGGCTGGGAGGCAGGAAACAAAAAACGCAGAGACGCGGAGACGCAGAGCCGAATCAAGGCAGAGATCCAGGGGCTGCAGCAGGGCTGGTTGAACGTTCAGGTCCCGCTTTGGTTGCGGCCGAGGGGCCGCGCTGGGCCTCTTCGTGTTCTTCGTGCCCTTCGTGGTTCATTTTCTTCCCTTTTTGTGCCTTTTTGTGCCTTTTTGTGGCTATCCCCCTTCGTGTTCTTCGTATTCTTCGTGTCTTCGTGGTTCATTTTCTTCCCCCTTTGCGTCCCCTTTGCGCTCTTGGCGTCTTGGCGGTTCAATTGCCCTCTCCTTCCGCCGGGTTAAGATTGAACCCTGGGAGGGTCCATGAGCAGTCCGAGAATCGTAGTCATCGGCGGCGTCGCGGCCGGGATGAGTGCCGCATCGCAGGCCAAACGCAGACAACCCGAGGCCGAGGTCATCGTCTTCGAGCGGGGCGACCGCATCTCCTACGGGGCCTGCGGCATGCCCTACAACATCGGGGACCCCTTGCGGGACATCGAAGATCTGGTGGTACTGACGCCTGCCCAAGCCCACAAACGTGGGATCGATCTCCGCCTCCGGCACGAAGCGTTAGCCCTGGACACCGAACGCCGGGTCGTCACCGTCCGAGACCTGAACACGGGGATCGAGTTGGAGGAACCCTATGACGCACTGGTTGTGGCGACCGGCGCCCAAGCGATCCACCTACCCCTGCCGGGCTTCGATCTTCCAGGCATCTGTGAGTTGAGAGAGTTGAACGACGGCCGCCACATCAAGCGCCTGATCGCAGAGCACGCCCCGTCGAAGGCGGTCATCGTCGGCGCCGGATACATCGGCATGGAGATGGCAGATGTCCTGACTGAGCTCGGCCTCGAGGTCACCGTCTTGGAGCGCCTACCTCAGGTCATCCCCGGATGGGACGCAGCAACCGTCACAATATTGATGGAGACACTTGAAGAACACGGTGTCAGGGTCCACACTTCGGCCGCCGTCACCGGAGCCCAGGCCGGCCCCAACGGCAGGGTTACCACCGTTACAACCCAGAGCGCCACCTTCGAAGCGGACCTCGTCATCTCCGCGGTCGGCGTCAGGCCCCAGGTGGATCTGGCATCCGGCGCAGGACTTCGGCTGGGGGACAGCGGCGCAATCTGGGTCGACCAGTACCAGCAGACCTCTGACGAATATGTGTGGGCCGCGGGCGACTGCTGCGAGGCATATCACCGAATTCTCAGGCGCAATGCCTGGATTCCCTTGGGAACAACCGCCAACAAACACGGGCGAATCGCCGGCGCCAACGCATCGGGGAGTCGGCTGCAGTTCGGGGGCATCGTCGGCACTGCCGGCTTCCAGGTCTTCGACCTCGAAGTGGCCCGTTCCGGTCTCGGAGAGGCCGAGGCACGAGACGAGGGGTTCGACCCGACATCGGTGACCATCAGACAGAGATCAAGGGCTCACGGCTATCCCGACGGAGTGCCCGTTCAAGTGACTCTGATTGCGGATCGGCCGACCGGTATCGTGCTTGGGGGTGAGATCGTCGGGCGGGAAGGCGCCGCACTTCGGTCCAACATCCTCGCCACCGCCCTCGCCAGTCACCTGACGGTATCCGACGTCCAGAACCTCGATCTGGTCTACGCCCCGCCCTTCGCCTCGGTGTGGGATCCGGTCCTTGTAGCCGCCAACCAGTTGATCAAGAAAGTTGGGAAGACGGCATGAGCTCGACAAAAAATCTAACCTGCCCCCATTGCGGATCCGCCCTGACCGTCGATGTCGAGGCCGGAGTCGTCGTCCACCATGAGGCCCCGCCCGAAAAGAAGGAGAAGATCGACTTCGACCAACGGGTCGACCGGATCAAGGCCGACCAGGAGCGCGCCGCCGACAAGATGGACGAGGCCCTTCGAAAGGAACAGGATCGCGAGCGGCTGCTGGAGGATCGTTTCGCGGAACTGATGAAGGGCGCTGCGGAGAAGGATGATGGCACCCGGCCGTTGAGGGATATAGATCTGGATT
>JAUWTC010000141.1 GCA_030609785.1 Holophagae bacterium | reverse complement strand
GCATCCTTCCCCAACAACAATCCGGCTTGGGCTTCGGATCTTGGTCTGACGAACCTCGGCGACAGCGAGCTGACCTACAAATTCCAGTTCCTGCCCCGCGGCGACGACAACACCGCCGTTGCCATGAGTGATCCCTTCACTCTGGGCGCCAACCAGGCAATCGCCTACTCCGACATCTGGGCCATGACCGGCGGCTCGGGCGCCGGCGCCATCAACGTCTGTGTTGATAATGCCGACAACGCCGGCATCGTCAGCCGGATCTACTCAATCGGTGACATCGGCACCTTCGGTCAGAGTTTCGACGGCCGTCGTGGCACCGCTCCTGCCAAGGTTGCCACCGGCGAGACGGTTCGCCTGAGCTACCTCTTCCAGAACGCCACCTACCGCACGAACATCGGCTTCATGAACGCCGGCGCCAATGCGATCACGGTAATGGCCGAGTTCTTCGACATGGATGGAAACTCCCTGGGCACCAAGGGCATCGATCTGGCGCCTTACTCCAACAACCAGTGGAACAAGGCCTTCACCCTTGCCCCGATCAATGCCAGCAACATCGAAGCCGGATTCGTCGATGTCTGGACCGACACGGCCGACGCCAACTTCCTGACCTACGCCTCGATCGTAGACAACGGAACCGGCGACCCGTCCACCGTCTGGCCCAACTAGGCCTTTTATCAACCAACCAAAAGCGGGGACTTCGGTCCCCGCTTTTTTTGCGAAATCTCCGCCCATTCGCAATCTTGAACCACAAAGACACGAAGAACACTAAGATCCTTATTCACAAAACCTTCTTTGCGTTCCCTTTGCGGTCTTTGCGCCTTGGCGGTTCAACTCTCTTCTTGTCCCGGCCGCATCGATGTCGTCTCCGAATTCTGCAAGAGCTAAGGTGCCCGCATCTTGACAATCGAGGGCGCGAGACCTATCCTTCCTCGGCGCGTGCGAAAGTGGCGGAATTGGTAGACGCGCAAGATTCAGGTTCTTGTGCCCTTATGGGTGTGGGGGTTCGAGTCCCCCCTTTCGCACCATCTTGACACCAAAGGAGTTAGCCCCCATCTCGGGGGCTGATTTTTTTGCCCTAATATTGGATTGAAAACTGCCGTTCATTCCTTCCGATCCACAACCGTTGTAAAGTATCGCCCATGACATCCATTTCGGATCCTTGGTCCTCAATTGCGTCAGGCGACGCGCGACGCGCCCAACGAACACTTGACCTGGTCGTGCGCAGGAGTCGTACTCGGCAGTACGTCGAGCACCCCGGGGCAAGAGACCGCTTGGTACGGTGCATCGCCGGCTGCAGCAGGAAGCTGGTGAGATATGCGGACTAAGCTGGCGCGCGCCACTCTGACAATCGCCCTGGTCATCGTGAGCGCCTGCTCCGACCGCGCACCTGAGAACCACCAGCCAAACGTCGTGTTGGTGGTGATCGACACCCTCCGTCCTGACCACCTGGGCTTCCACGGGTATCAGCATGAGACGGCTCCCTTTCTGGCCGAAGTTGCAGCGAAGAGCACCGTCTTCACGAACGCGTTCTCGACCTCGAGTTGGACCGTCCCTGCGGTCGCTTCGCTTTTCACGGGCCTCTATCCGACACGTCATGGTGTTCTCGAGGGCCTCTTGGCCCATGATATGCGTCAACAAAAACTGAAGGCGCAGGGCGTGACGACCCTGGAACTCTCCCGCATCGCCGAGGACGTTGCGACGATGCCGGAACTCTTCCGTCGAGGCGGCTACCAGTGTTTCGGGATCGGCGCGAACCACAACATCGGGGCCGGTTTCGGCTTTCGGCGAGGCTTCCATCGATTCGTGCGCCTCGAAGGCAGCCAGACCGATGCCCGGGGCGTCTTTGAGCAGGTGAAGGTGTGGTCTTCTGCCCTTGGTGCTCAGGGGCCGTACTTCCTCTACCTTCACCTGAACGATCCCCACTTCCCGTACCACACGCGGGAGCAACACGTGCACGGCGCCGCGTCCTCGCCTCGTCAGCATTTGATTCGCCAATACGACAGCGAGATCGGGTACGCGGATCGCTATCTCAGAGAAATCGCAGGGCTCCTTCGGTGGGACGATTCCACGATTCTCACGGTCCTGTCGGACCACGGTGAGGAGTTCGGGGAGCACGGCCACTATGAGCACCGCGCGCTCAGCCTGTTCGGAGAGGTGAACCGGATTCTCTGCATGGTGTCGGCGCCCACGCACGGTGTTCTCGCGCAGCGAATTACATCGAATGTGAGCATTACCGACCTACTCCCGACGCTTTTGGAGCTTGCAAAGGTAACGGCCGCGCCGCTCACGGATGGGCGTTCGGTGGTTTCCCTGCTGCGCGGCGAGGCAACGGGTGCAAAGCTGCGGGAAGAGCTTGAACAGCGACCGATCCTGGCCCACCGGATCGAGTGGGGAGGCGAGCATCAGCTGTGGTCGACTATTTACGGGCGTTGGAAGCTCATCTCGAGTTCGGGTGCGATCGGCCCCGACGAACTGTACGACCTGGCGACCGATCCAGGGGAGCAGCACGACCGAAGCACCGAACACCGAGACGCTGTGACGTCGCTGGGTTCGATGCTCGCGGGCTTCCGCGCCCAAGCGAGTCCCCGAACCCCGATCCAGCTGGAAATCGACGCCAACGACCTTGCGATTCTGCGCGAACTCGGATACACCGAATAGGGTTCGCGAAGGCGGCTGCCAAGTGCAGTATTTCTCGGACCTCAGGGTACGGTTGAACTCCACGCGCCGGTGTCGCCGGTTTCCATCGTGTCATAGAAGATGGAGGTCTGGGATCCGGAGAAGATGTAGCGCTGCCAGTAGGGCGAATTGGTCGAGTGAGAATCACTTTCGAAGGTATCTGGTCCCGGCAGGGTGGAAATCGATGCGACCCTACCATGGTAGGTCATCGAGGCCGTTCCGACGGGGAATGTCAATGGCGCCCCCGGTTGGGAATTGGAAAAGCGGTAGGTTACTTCCTGGCCCCACCTGCCCCCAAGCCAGTAGTACCACTCAGGCTCCAGGGCCACCATGGCCGCCGGGCTGTCGAAGTAGCCGTCGCCACCGACAATGTGGACGGGTGCCACGTGAGCCTCTTGCAAAACGCGTCAAGCGGACTGGTTATTGAGTTGGGTTGAGGGTTGGAGGTCGCAGGATCGATGTGGAAGGCGATGAGGGGGATGTTTAGGGCGCGGGTCAAAAGGACCTCGGCGCACCATTTCGGTTAATTTTTTGGCGCGTGTTTTCCACACACTGATGGTCAGCCTAGCTCGAAACCGACGCGAATCTCTCAAATCAGATGTCGGGGTTCTCCGCATCTTCCACTGCTGCCTACTTCTGAGGGATAATGGGAAGGTCGTAGTGAGAAAGAAGGTCTGAGAATTTTGATGCAGTTTTCCGGAGGTTTTCTGTCTTTGTTGGCTCTCGCAGGTGGCCTGTGGTT
The DNA here is from genome assembly GCA_030609785.1 of Holophagae bacterium. Lineage (GTDB taxonomy): Bacteria > Acidobacteriota > Thermoanaerobaculia > Thermoanaerobaculales > Sulfomarinibacteraceae > DAOWGJ01. The sequence continues at coordinate 3,441 of JAUWTC010000141.1, read as the reverse complement.
GTCAGGATGTAACAGCGAAAAAGCTGCCCAGGTCAATACCCCGAAGACGCCACAACCTGCGGCGGAAATGCGGCCAAATATACAAAGCCCCCCGGAGGAAGATTCTCGGCCCGACATACTCCTTCTGACGATCGACACTCTGAGACAGGAGAACCTGTCGTTCTACGGGTATACAGTCGAAAACGCTCCGTTTCTGAGTTCGTTGGCGGCAGGAGCAACCATTTTCGACAGGGCCTACAGCACCAGTTCCTGGACGGTGCCGGCGGTAGCTTCTATGTTGACCGGGGTTTATCCATCAACCCACGGGGCCATTCATGGGGTCGTCTTGAAGGGCAAGGTGGTCCAGCAGGAAGTTCTGCCCGCCTCTCTCCCAACGATCGCCGAGAAACTTCATGCCGCCGGTTATCGAACTTATGCGGTGGTGGCCAACGGTCACATTGACGCGAGCCACGGTTTTGCCCGGGGATTCGATACCTTCGACTGCATCGGTTTTGTGCCGGCAGACACAGCCGGGGCCGCCCTCGATCGATTGTCTGAAGGGATTGCAAACACGGAAGGACCTGTTTTTCTCTGGGTCCATTATTTTGATCCGCACCAGCCATGCTTCGCCCATGAACCCTGGCTGTCACGATTCCGGGCGGACCTTACCGAGGCAGAACGGAACCGGCTGGCAGCGATGAGGGACCGAAAGTCGATCTGGGAGATGATTCTGAAAGAGGGCCGGCGGGGTCGGGAACTCGGCATGGCAATGTATGACTCGGAGATTGCCTACTGTGATCAGTACATCGGCGATCTCTTCAAAAAAATGCCCTTTCTCGACCAGTTTCTGATCATGGTCACAGCCGATCACGGTGATGAATATCTCGAGCACGGTGATCTGGGCCACGGCTTCAACCTGTACGAAGAGACCGTCAAAATTCCATTCTTCGTTCGCCCGCCGGGGGGCGGGGAGGCCCGGCGCAGCGATCGACTCATGAGTATTCTGGATGTGCCGCCGACCCTTGCCGCTCTTGCCGGCATCACTGTGGACGACCAATGGCAGGGCAGGGCCGTGATCGGCGTTGATGGTGACCCACTTCTTGAGGGTAGGCGCGAGGTACTGGCGGAGTTGGATCGCTTTAAGGGGTATTCGCAGTCGGCCATCATTACCGAAAGATGGAAGCTAATTTGGAATAGAAGTCGTGGTTCAGTAGAGCTTTACGATCTACTCTCGGATCCAATGGAAGGGAAGGACACGTCGGCCTCGGCCACCAAAAAATCGGCTTCGCTTTTCGAAGATCTGCGTTGGCGGCTGTCGGAATTGAGACAGACGGGCGTGACCACGACTGGCGCCGTGGATCCTGACCGGCTCGAGGCTCTCCGCATGCTCGGATACGTCGGTGAGCAGAATGAAAATATCGATCACTGATCGCTCGATCATCTTTTACGTGGCAGGAGGGATTCAGTAGAATCCCGGGGAGAGAAGCGGAAATCAGGAGTAAACATTGAAGCGGAAGCGGTCGAATAGTCAGGAGAATGAACAGCGCCGGCGGCCGGGCAGGCAGCTCATCGTCCTTCTGGTGATTCTCGCCGCCGCCCTTGCATTCCGCCTCCTGCTGGTCGCACAAGTGGCCGCTCATCCGGAAATCCACGCGCTGGTTCTCGATTCCGCGCAGTACGAGGAGTTTGGGCGCCATCTCCTGATCCACGGGTCCGAACACCCGGACATGGCGATGATGAACCCCCTCTATCCGGTCTTCCTGGCCGCTGTCTGGCATGTTTTCGGTGAAAGCCGAATCGCCGTCGGCGTGATCCAGTCCCTGCTCGACACCGGAACCGCGTTCCTGATCTTCCTCATGGCGCGCCGCCTCTTCGGCCGCCCGACGGGGCTCGGGGCAGCCGCGACCTATGCCCTGTACGGCATGGCGATCTTCCTGTCCGGCCTGCTGCTGGCAACCACCCTGGTCGTCTTCCTCCTCACCGCATCGATGGTTCTCCTTCTCAAGGGTGTGCTCGACGAGCAGCGCTGGCTCCTCCTCCCCGCCGGTCTCCTCATCGCAGTGGCCGCCTTCGGCCGGCCCAACCTCATTCTGACACTGGCCGGAGTGCCCCTGCTCTACGTCCTGTTCCACCAGGGCCGGGAGGGTATTCGGAAGTCGATGATCTTGCTCACGATCTTTGGCATCGGATTCGCCTTGCCCATGGCATGGGGAACACTGCACAACCTACGCTCGAGCGGCCGTTTCTCACCCTTCTCGGCCAACGGCGGCATCAATTTTTTCATCGGCAACGGCCCTGAAGCCAATGGCGGCTTCCATGCACCGAGCGGCATCTCCGACTCTCCGCTAGAGGTCGTCACCACCTCGATCAGCGTGGCTTCGCAGCGGGCCGGGCGGCAGCTGTCCCCGGCCGAGGCTTCGTCCTTCTGGTTTGACAGCGGCCTCACCCACCTCCGGTCGCAACCTGCGGCGGCGTTCTCGTTGTACATCGACAAAATCGGCCTGTTCTGGGGTGGCAGGGAGCCGCCCTTGAACATCGACTTCGACCGGGCACGGTCAATGATTCCCGTGCTCGGCCTGCCCCTGGTCAGCTTCGGACTGGTCGCGCCACTCGGCCTGCTCGGCCTCGCCCTGCTCTTCTTCCAGCCCCGGAAAACCTGGCTGGTTCCTCTCTTCATCCTCCCCTTCTCGGCCTCGGTGATCTTGTTCTTCGTCGCCGACCGCTTCCGCTTTCCGGTCGTACCGCTGCTCATCATCGCCGGAGCTTTCACCGTTGTTAAGGCGGTCACAGATCTCCGACGCAACAATTCAAAAGCAGTGGCGTTCAGCCTGATCGCCGCCTTCGTGCTCCTGCTCGTCGTAAACCGGGGCGGAGGCGAAGTCGATAACCCGACCCGCACCGCAATTCACCACCACAATCTCGCCAAGGCCCATGCAAAACAGGGCAATGTCGGACTGGCCGAGCAGGAGTACCGGCGCGCCATCGCCGCCGATCCGACCCACACCAAGAGCCTCAGCAACCTGGGCAACATCCTTGTCGTTCAGGACAGGCTGGACGAGGCGATGAAGCTCTTCACGGCGGCCCGGGACATCGAGCCCGACTTTGCCGGCAACACCGTCAACATCGGCACGATCCACTACCTCCGTGGAGAGCTGACAGAAGCCGAAACAGAATACCGGCGCGCCGTCGCCCTGGCAGAAAATTCGGTCGAGGCCCACTTCAATCTGGGCCGGGTGCTTTTCGACAGAAAACGAATCAACGCCGCCCGCGAGCAATTCCTCGTCACCATAGACTTCGACCCGGAGTACGCCGAGGCGTACTTTATGCTCGGCGGCATTGCCATGGCGACGGGGAGTCTCGACGAGGCGATCACCGCCTTTCAGAAGACCTGCACCATCACACCGAACCACCCCTCGGCACGCTACTATCTCTGCCTGGCCAGCGCCAACGCCGGTCGCCTGG
>JAUWTC010000322.1 GCA_030609785.1 Holophagae bacterium | reverse complement strand
CGGTGACACCGTGGGTATTGGAGAGAGAATCGATGAAAATGACGGCGTCGGCGAAGCGTGGATCGTCCTCGTACCACGCCACCAGTTCCCGGTCGCGGGGATGCAGCCGGACATAGACGGAATCCAGGATGATCGCCGCATGAGGCCATCGATCGAGCACGGCCCCAACGAATGCCTTGAGCCTCGCCGGTTCCAGCGTTCGCCCCGTCGGGTTGTTGACCGGCATCAGGTAGACACCGTCGATCTCGGTCCCCTCGGGAACACCGGCCACGTCCGCAGCATCAGGATCCATGCCCCGATCCTGCGGCGCCAACAAATGCACCTTCATCCCCTGAAGGGCCATCTGATCCAGTGGACATGGAAAGGTCGGGATCGGAACGAGAATGGTCGCCGGCTCCGCCGTGCCGACCCGGTCCCTCCTGGCCTCGGCAACCCCGAGGAAGGCAGCCTGGAGAGCCTGGTTGCCACCGTGAAAGACGAAGATCTGCGGCGTCGCCCGTGCGACGTTTTCAAACCGGAGACCCAGTTGGTGGGACCACATCTCGGACCAACCCCTGACGACCGTGGCATAACCCAGAGAGTCCAGGTTGTATCCCATCGGGTGAGGGGACAACTGGCGGAGCCACCCACCCATGTGCTCGAAGGAAGAATCCAACAGGGAGCCCCAATCCTGGCGGAGGCCGGGATCCTCAGGATCGTCGGCAGGAACCGTTCTCCAATCCAGGTCGCCGATCGCGGTGGCCAGATCGTCGTAGCCGAGCGACTGCATCGTGCTGACAGTTCGACTCATCAGCCGGATAGGCGCACTGGCGAACAACTCGCGATAGCTCTCAAACACCTCGAGGCGTTTGGACCGGGCGTTGGATCGACCTCTTTCCATGGTGTGTTCCCCCTTGGGGGAGATGATAGCAAGAAGGCAAAGAAAACAGGTGCAAAGAGTCGAAGGGTCAAAGGTCAAAGAGGTCAAAGAGGTCGAATGTCCCCACAGGTTGAAGAGTACAAGAGTTCAAGAGTTCAAGAGTAGAAGGCACCGAATGGTACAGCTCCCTTTGTGAATCCTGCTACACAGTGTGAGCCGGTCGCGACACCGTTGCGGGAGCGCGGGCCTCCTGGCCCGCAACGGCCCCCTCCCACGAGCGGCGTTTGATGGGATGTACCCATGATGGTTCCGCCCCTGTCGAAGTACGACGAGGCCGGCCCACCGATCCGAGACCCCTTTGACCTCTTTGACCTTTTCGACCTCTTTGACCCCGTCATGCCTCAACTCTTTCACTCTTGAACTCTTTCACTCTTGTACTCGTTGTCTTTTCGACTTTTTGACTCTTCGACTCTTCGACCCTTTGCCCCCCCTCCCCCTTGACACATCGCCTCCGCTGCGAAACTATGAATGAGCGTTCATTCATCTGGAGGCGCCATGCCCGGAAGCGACAGTGCTCGCAAATTGACACCGCGGGAATTCAAACGGATGAAGATCCTCAGGGCAGCGATCGAGGTCTTCGCCCGGGATGGCTATTTCTCGGCACGAATGACCGATATCGCCAAGGCGGCGGACGTCGCCGACGGCACGCTCTACCTGTATTTTGATGGCAAAGAGCACCTTCTGTTGTCCGTCTTCGACGATGCGTTGGAACGATTCATCGACCAGTTAAAGCGGGAAATGAAGCGTCTCGACGACCCCCTGGACAAACTCAAGGTGATGGTCCGCCTTCACCTCGAGGCCTTGGGGAGAGATCGGGCGCTGGCCCACGTTCTTCAGATCGAGACACGCCACTCCAGGAAATTTATGCAGCTCCTCTCCCGTGGTAAACTCGGCGAGTATTTAAGCCTCCTGAACGACATTGTCAAGGAGGGTCAGGATTCGGGGGATTTCCGGGGAGACGTCAACACTGGATTGGCCACAAATGTGATCTTCGGCGCAGTCGACGAGTTGGTCAACCGGTGGCTTCTGGCGGATGAACCCGGCGACCTCTCCCAATACCAGGGCCCCCTCTTGAAGATGCTCTGCCAGGGAATCGTGCCGTGTGAATTCCACGAAGGAGCCCCCGGATGACCGTCAAGAATGTACTCGACATCTACCGCTTCGAAACCGAGAAACCACGTAAAGAACATTATTTCCACTATTTCCCCGGTGGCACACGGGTCTTTTCGACCGAGGAGTTCTTCGAACGGACCTCGTTCCTCGCAGCAGGTCTCGAAAAGCTGGGTCTGAAGCGTGGCGACCGCCTGATGCTGTTGATGGACAACCGGCCGGAGTGGCACATGGTTGACCTGGCGACGATCGACCACGGCGCGATCGACGTCCCGATCTACGGAACGCTGACCCCGGAGCAGATCGCGTACCAGGCCCAGGACTCGGGGGCGAAGATCGTCGTCGCCGAGAATGCAGAACAGGTGGGCAAGTTCCTCGAAATCAAGGACCGGTGCCCGAATCTCCAGACCCTGATCCAGGTCGAAGGAGAGACGGCGGCGGGCGTCTTGACCCTCGATGAGGTCATCGACAGCGGCGACTCCGATAACGCCGGTGACCTCTTCTGGGAACGGGCCACGATGGTCAAACCTGAAGACACGCTGACGTTGATCTACACCTCGGGGACCACCGGCAATCCCAAAGGCGTCGAGTTGACGCACGAAAACCTGGTACAAAACGTCATTCCATCGGCCACACGGGCCGTGATCACTTCAGACGACGACTTCGCCCTGGAGTTCCTGCCCCTGTGCCACGTTTTAGAACGAATGGTGGGTTACCTCAACATGTACCTGGCAGTTCCCAAGGCCTATTGCTCGGTGCATCACGTAGCGGAATTGCTGCCGCAGATCAAACCGACGGTCTTCGCCAGCGTGCCCCGGTTGTTCGAGAAGATCCACGACAAGATCCAGGCCAAGGTCGCCGAGGCGCCAGCAATACGTCAGGCTCTGTTCAACTGGGCCCTCAAACAGGGCAAAAAGGCGTATCCTGAAAGGCTTGCAGGGCGTGAACCCGGAGGCCTGGCCTTCAAATTGGCGGAGAAACTGGTGCTCTCCAAGGTTCGGGAAGGTATGGGCGGCAGAGTCCGGCTCTGCGTTTCGGGCGGCGCCCCGCTTCCGCAGTTCGTCGGAGAATTTCTGCATTCGATCGGCATCTGGGTTATCGAAGGCTACGGCCTGACCGAAACTTCACCGGTGATCGCAGTCAACGGCACTACTGCCAACATGACCCGCCTGGGAACTGTCGGCAAAGCGATCGACAACGTCGATGTCAAGGTTGCCGACGACGGCGAGCTGTGCGTCCGTGGCCCCTCAGTTATGAAGGGTTATTGGAATCTCCCTGACAAGACCGCCGAGGTCTTCGACGATGACGGCTTCTTCTTGACCGGCGACATTGCCGAAATCGACGATGAAGGTTTCATCCGTATCACTGATCGCAAGAAAGACCTGATCGTCAACGCGGGCGGAAAGAACATCGCACCCCAACCGATCGAGAATCAGATCAAGCATTCGATTTACGTCGACAACGTCGTCTTGATCGGCGACAAGAAGCCTTTCATCGTTGCCCTGATCTCGCCCAACGAGGAAGAACTGGCCTCCTGGGCCAAGCACCAGGGCCTGCAAGGCGAAACGACCGAAGAGCTGTCCAAGCTCCCCGAGGTCGTTGCTCTGTTCGATAACGTGATCTCCAAGACGAATGAGAGTCTCGCTCGCTACGAGCAGGTCGGGAAGTTCACCGTTCTCCCGCTGATGCTGTCGATCGAAAGCGGCCACCTGACGCCGACGATGAAGGTCAAACGCCGCGTCGTCGAGCAGGACCATCAGGACCTGATTGACGGGATGTACGAGAAATAGGAACCGGCGCCCGGTTCGAAGGACCGGCCGGCAAGGGACTCGCTCCGTCAACGAGGGAATGGGCTGGGAACCGGCACCCGGTCCGAAGGGCTGCCGAGCCTACAAGGGCAGGCACAGGGACCTGCCCCTACGGATGACCAGTGAATTGTAGGGGCGGACCTCTGTGTCCGCCCTTGTTGGTCATCATGAAAAATTCAAAATCCATGAGTGTGACTCTTACTCCACAAACTGGACGATGACCAGCGTGGCGTCGTCATGCAGAGGACGCCCTTCGGTGAAAGCCTCCACTGCTGCGAAGATAGCTTCACCGGCAGCCTCGGGCCCCTCATCACACGGTGACCCGGCGATCAGGTCGACCAGGCGGTCAATG
>JAUWTC010000290.1 GCA_030609785.1 Holophagae bacterium | reverse complement strand
CTTGACCTTTTACCCGTCCGGCCGGACAATAGACTCATGAGTGAGTACCAGAAGATGTGGAAGGCGTTTGAAGCCAATGAGATTTCTCACTCTGTCGCCCACTACCTGTTGGCGGTGGCCGACCACACACAGGACGGCGCCTCCCCGCGAGCCGCCGACATCGCCCGCACGCTCGAGGTTTCACGGGCCGCCGTCTCGCTCCAGCTACGAACACTCAAGGAACATCGTCTTGTCGAGGTCTCTGAGGATCATCGAATTCACCTGACACCCCTCGGACAAGACCTCGTCGGCAGGATCGCTTCGAAACGTCAGGTTCTCAGGGCCTTCCTCAAAGAGATCCTCGGCGTCGACGAGGAGACGGCGGAGGCCGACGCCTGCAAGATCGAGCATCTGATTTCCGAAGAATTCGGTGCTGCGCTGGTTCGGTTCATGACCTTCCTTCGCAACGCAGACACCAATGCTCAGAGCCTCCTTGATGACTTCAACAAGCTGACCGCTGACTGCCCCCCGGGAACGACCTGTGACTTCTGCGTCACCGAGTGCCTTCTCAATTCCGCCAAGCGGAATTGAAGAGCCCCCTCACCGGCAGTGGTGCCCTGCCCCGTTCTCATCATCGCTATGGCTGCAACTGGAGTCCCCGGTCTGCAGATCACCGGCCAGGAATGCTTCGGCGGCCTCCCGGGGGGACACGCTGGGCGCTCCGATTACTACCTGGATTCCCCGCTGCTCGAAAAGCTGAATCGCCCTGGGGCCCATGCCGCCGGTGATGACAACTGAACCGCCCACCTCGGCGATCCATGCCGGCAGGACGCCCGGTTGATGGGCCGGAGGCACCTCGGTTCTCTCGGATTCGATATTTCCGCTTTCGGTGTCGACGTCGAAAAAAGTGTAGGTCCGGCAGCGGCCGAAATGTTGACTGAGCAGATTTCCGTTGGTCGGAATGGCGATGATCATCCAAGAGCCTCCTGTTGGTGGAGAGACGGTGACGTCTCGCCGGCGGCCCCGGTGTTTTCGGCAACGACCGTCTGGAGCCTGTTGTGTATTTGACGAAGGGCCTTGCCGACGTCAGTGCCGGCATCAGTCGGCACGACGCCCTCCCGCTGAGCCTTGGGCACGGCCTCGTCGTATGGAATCGTACCAAGGACATCGACACCCTGAGCCTCAAGCTCTTCGGTCAACGAGGTCACCAGGTCCGGGTTGAGGTCGGCCTTGTTGATGACGACCGCTGCAGGAATATTGAAGTGTTTGGCCAGCGCGAGGACCCGGTGCAAATCAGAGATGCCCGGGGGTGTCGGCTCGGTGACCAGGAGGACCAGATCAACCCCGGTCACCGCCGAGATCACCGGACACCCGGTCCCCGGGGGACCATCGATGAGCAGCATCTCCGCCTCGGTCTGACGTGCCGCGTCGACCGCGACTTTTCGAACCTGGGTCACCAGTCGCCCCGAATTCTCACCGCCGACACCCAGCCGCGCAAAGACCAACGGGCCGATCTCGCACGATGACAGGGTCCAATCACCCGAAACATCGTCGTGCATCGAAAAGGCCTGGCTCGGGCATACCAGCGTGCACACGGCACAGCCTTCACAGCTCAACAGGTCGATCTGGACGACAGGGGATATCTCCCCATCGACCATTGACAACGCGCCGTACCGACAAGAGTCCACGCACAGACCGCACCCGGTACACGCATTCGGATCGACGACCGCCACCTCTCCCCCGATGAAGGGAACAGCCGGCGCCTCGACCGGATGCAGCAGGAGCGCGAGGTTGGACGCGTCAACGTCGGTGTCGGCCAGCACGATGCGCCGTCCCTCCTCGTACGCCAACGTCGCCAGAGACGCGGTGACGGTGGTCTTCCCGGTACCGCCCTTTCCACTGATGACTGCCACGGTCTTCATGCGGCCCTCTCCTGGATGGTACGGGCCAGGGCGGCTCTCAGGCCCAACAGGTCCTGTCGAAACTCGGGTGCAGATTCAACCAACGGCCGGGACCGGGCATAACCTTCGGCAACCACCAAGAGGTGGGGGATTTCGAGCACCACGGGAATCCCCTCACGGGCGGCGTACTCATGAACTTCACCGGCGCCCCAGTCCGCCCTATTGACCAGTATGGCTGCAGGGCGGTTGATCACCTTGAGGGCTTCGACCGCCAGGGTCAAATCGTGCAGGCCGAACGGCGTCGGTTCGGTGACCAGAAGGACCACGTCCGCGGCCTCGGCTGCCGCAATCATCGAACAGTTGGTGCCCGGCGGCGAGTCAATAATGACGTCACCCTGATCGCCCGCCTCTTTCAAGACATCCTCGATGACGGGGATGGGATGGGCCTCTCCTGCATCCAACTCTCCCTGGACAAACCGAATAGGACCGGCATGCCCGAAACGCACTTCTCCAATTCGCCGATCGACTTCGTAAATGGCCCGGGTCGGACAGACCAGACTGCAACCGCCGCAGGCGTGACAGAGCTGGTCGAAGATCATCCACTTGCCCGGCACTACGGCCAGCGCGTGGGACCGGCAGAAATCTGCGCATGCGCCGCAGTAGGAGCAGTCCTCTTCGTGCAGGCGAGGCACCGGCACGGTTACCTGCGCGCTCCGCTCGATCTCGGGATGCAGCAACAGGTGGGCGTTGGGGCCCTCGACGTCACAATCGAGGAAGGTGCACTCTCCCCACATCAAGGCCAGCGAGGTCGCAACCGTTGTCTTGCCCGTGCCCCCCTTACCACTGGCGACCGCTACCTTCATCCCGCCCAACCGGCAGCGGCGTCGGAGTTTTCCAACTGTTCGAGTTTGCCGGCTTTCCAGGCATCCACTGCCTCGGACACCGTAACGCCCTCAACACCAAAGACCTTGACGCCGGCGGCTGCCAATACCTCGAAGGCCCTGGGACCACAGTGGGCGGTCAACAACACCTCAGCGCCCAGCCGGGTAACCGTCTGGGCGGCCTGGGTCCCGGCGCCGTGTCCGGCGGAGGTAGCCGCATTGGCGATCGTCTCGGCGTCGCCAGTCTCACTGTCGATGAAAACCATGAACGGCGCCCTGGCAAATCGTGAGTCCATTGGAGCTTGAAGCCCTTCGGACGATGCGGTGACACAGATCTTCATTCTTGCCTCATTTCTGGGTTGGAATCATTTGTCGTTTTTGTTTTCCACGGCCTTGAGACGGCTCTTGAGTTCTTCAAGTTCCCGCTCAAGTTCGGCCTGGTTCCGGCCTGCCGTGGCGTCAACAGCGGCCTGAGCCCCGATTCCGCGACCGAAACCACGACCCAACCCTTGACCTCGGCCTCGGCCCATGCCGCCAACGCCGCCCATGCCACGGCCACGGCCGAAGGCCGGCGCCTCATCGTACGCTGCGGTTCCCCGGCAGTCACCCAAACCTCGTCCCGTCATTGCACCTTGTCCCAAAGGACCCGTTCGATTTCTTCCTGGCATTTGATGCCTCCAATCTTTTCTTGGGTACCGAGGCCTGAAATTCGCTTCGTCCCATTTCCTTTTTAAGCATATGTCCAAAATTAAGAATTGTCAAGGGCCGACTGGAGAACCGAATCAAGGCAGAGATCCAGGGGCTGAAATGAACTTTCAACGTCCAACGTCCAACGCTCAACTTTGAATTACGCGCCCGAGGGCGGACTATGGTGGGACGAAACAGTCGAGGTTCAAGGAACGCAAGGGCCCACGGGCAAGAACCCCGACACCGCTGGCAACGAGCGTTAACCCAAAAATTGTCGGGTTCCCTATACGCGAAAGTCGACGTTGGACGTTGAACGTTGGACGTTCTTGTGGTTTACGCTGGGTCTGTCATTCCCGATTTGGTTGCGCCTATGCCCCACAGGGTCCTAGCGCGAGTTTACTGAGGTCGTAGGCATATTTCCTGTTAAGAAGAGAAAACAGAAGGACTTCAGGTCATTTTGCGCGTATACACAAACGGGGCCTGATTTGGGACAAGGGCCTGGAAGAGTTTGGCGAGATCATCGCCGGTATCTTCGAGTTGCCATTCGACCCGGGGGCGACCGCCCTGTTTTCCGGACGGTTGCAGGACCATGGCGAGGCGTATGTTTGCGAGAGCATCGAGGAGGCCGGAAAGGGATTTTGGGCTGTCCAGATGGCGGGCTTTGTGCTCGACCGTACGAGCCAACAACAGAGCGAGAAGACAGATGAAAGCATGTACGTGGATCTTCTGGTCTGTCCAATGAAATTGAGGGCGTACGGCAAGATGCTCGTCGTCTTTGCATTGGCGAAAAACCGCCTCGACATGGCTTTGTCCACGGTAGGCCAAAAGGATATCTTCGGTTGACCACTCGTGGCGGTCGGTGACCACGATTCGCTTACCGAAGACCTCAGTGTGCAGGTGCAATCGTGCGTCTTCGTCGACCCAATACTCCAGCTTTGAAGACCCTTTTCTTTGCGGGCGATACTCGATGTGGAGGATGTCGCGGAGGTGTTGACCACTGAGGAGCTTGTCGATCCGTTTGGATGCTATCTTTTCATTACATGGGCGCCCGTCGGGTTTTCCTAACTGCTCTTTCCATTCGGCGAGGCTCTTGAGACGTTTGTCCAGGTG
>JAUWTC010000080.1 GCA_030609785.1 Holophagae bacterium | reverse complement strand
GGACTGACCAGGCGCCGCGAAAAGCGAAGGAGCCGTCCCTGCCGAGGTACTTCCACACGGACCGGCAGCATGCCTCGCTGGCCTGCCTGGCCCAGGGGCGCGTCCCAGATCTGTGCCACATTCGAGGCGCCGATCTGCGAGGACATCATCGATTCGTCGAGATTCCTCTGGTATTTTCTTTGCTTGGATGCCAGGAGCTTGTCTTCTGCGTCCTGCTCCTCTTCCGGTCGAAGCAGCGTGCCCATCTCTCCCTGGATGACCGCAACCTGATCCACAGGCTCCAGATCACCACCGAAGACGAAATACTGCTGCTCGGTGGGTAGATAGATTTCCCAGTCCATGGCCAGCACGTCGAGGTCGACAGAAGGCGCTATGAAGTGATGCCGGCCCAGCCCTCCAGGGCGGCGGCCATCCTCCGACCAGACCAACTCGACGTCGAAAGGCGCCGGTCGGGCATCCTGGCCCAGAGGGGTTTTTTTCAGGGGAATCAGGATGGCGCCGTCCTCCCGCTGCGAGGCCTTCACAGGCCGGCCCTCGCGGAAGGCGCCCCAGAGGGTGGCGCCGGCCGGAAGGGTGGCCGCGAGAAACTGCTTCCGGTTGTTCCGGACGGTATAGATCGCAGAGCTGAGGCGGCGTCCCTGAGAGCTGACAAAACTGAGGAGACGCGCTTGCTCGGCGATGCTCCTCTTGACCACCAGGTCCTGGTGTTTGGTCACCGAGATCTCCGCTGTGACCGGGTGGTGGAGATACTTGAAAACAAAGAGAACCTCGGCGCCGGCTCGTGATGCCAGGGTCTGAGGCATTTCCGAAGGATCGATCAGCGCCGTATTCTCCAGGTGCTCGCCTGGAGTCAATTCGACGTTGGTCGCCGCCTCCAGCGCGAGAAAACCCCGTTCCCGCCGAACTCCCTCGACCACGATGTCCGGCATCTCGAAGGTTGTCGTACTTCCATCAAGCATGCCCTCGAACTCCATTTCAAAGTGCCAGGCGTTCCTTGCCTGGAAATCCAGCGCGATCCTCAGGGGCACGCGACCCTCGTGCGCCTCGCCCAGATTCCAGCCCTCGATACCCTGGCCCGAGAGGTCCAGAATGCTCAAGCCCGCGGGCAATTCCAGTTCGACCGAGCGCATGCCTTTGCCGTGGATGGTGTAGGCAACGTGGGTTCTTCCGTGATAGCTCCCCTCACCGACCGAGAGAAGGGTCTGGGTTTCAGCGAAAAGCGTAGTTTCCTTTTCGTCCTGGGCCACCATTTTGAACCATGAAATTCGAGTCCTTCCGTCGCCCTTGAGGGCCGCCCGGAAGCGGGTCTGACCGGTGGTTTCCTCCGGACCACGGCTGACTCCGGGCTCAGCGGTGATCATCAGACCCCCGACCGGGATCGTCAGATCCAGGAGGGCCGCCGGGGCCGGCGGATAGAGCAGATCGGCCCATCGCCGGCCCTGGGACTGGGAGACGGGGACCAGGGCCTTGAGGACGAAACTGTGCCGGGCTTGACCCCGAAGGGCGAGGCAGGAGTATCCGTTCTTCCGGTAGAGACGGGCGGGCGCACCGTCCATCTCGACGGACTCCAGGGCCAGATCCGCCGGCGCGACCCGGACCTCGACCCAGCGATCATCCCGCAGGACCTGGAGAGAAAAATTCATGACGAGCTCGAGCTGCTCCTGGGAGTCGTCGGCCCTGGCCTGAATCCGACATTGGGAAAAGGCATAGTCCACCGGTGGGGGCGGAGTGGGTGTTGGAGTGGGTTGAACTCGCAGGTCATTCAAGAGGGTCTTGAAATCAGACCACGGAATGACGACCCCGGTCTTGCCAAGTTCCGGTAGAGAATCCTTGTTCCCCTGGGCCCAGAGGGCAGGCGCCATCAGGATCAGGGCCCCCAGGATCATAGAGATCTTCGACGGCTGCGGTTTGAATTTCATGGCACTCTCCGTTTCAGTAAGGCCATCATGCCTGAACGCCCTTTTCGATTCCAGTGATTGAGACACTCAGGAGCAGCGTTTCGGAACCCAACTCGGCGAAGCGGATCCACAAGGGGGGCAATTTGAAACTCGAAGAAAGAAGTCCAGTATCGAGTTTCCGGAATCCAGTATCAATTCCTTTTGGTTCCGGTTCCGCCGGGTTGGACGTGTTTCTGTAGGGGAGGTTTATCCCCTCCTTCGACTGGTGATGAATCCGCATTTCTCATCTTGGCAAAGTCCGGCGCACGGAGTACCATGCGCGGCGATACCCGGAGGGCCGATTGGAAGGCGGCGCGGGTAAGATCGACTGATCGGGAGGCGATGATGGCTGCGAATCTCAAAGGGCGTCATTTCTTGAAGTTGGTGGATTTTTCTTCGGAAGAAATCAAGGATCTCTTGACACTTTCGGCCGCTCTGAAGGCCAACAAGAGAGCCGGTGTTCGCGGCAAGGCCCTGGAGGGCACGAACATCGCCCTGATCTTCGAGAAACCCTCGACCCGGACCCGGTGTGCTTTTGTCGTCGCCTGTGTCGACGAGGGGGCCCACCCTGAGTATCTGGGCAAGGGTGACATTCAGCTTGGCAAGAAGGAGACGGTGGCCGACACCGCGCGGGTTCTGGGTCGATTCTTCGACGGTATCGAATTCCGGGGTTTCTCACACCAGACGGTGGAGACGCTGGCCGAGTACGCCGGCGTTCCGGTATGGAACGGATTGACCGACAAGTGGCACCCGACCCAGATCCTGGCCGATCTCCTGACGGTCCAGGAGGCCTTCGGACGCCTCGAGGGCCTGTCCCTCGCCTACGTCGGGGATGGGCGCAACAATATGGCCAACTCCCTGATGGTCGGATGCGCCAAGATGGGCATGGACGTTCGAATCGTTGCTCCTCCAAGCCTGCATCCCGAGGCCGAACTGGTGCAGATGGTCGAGGGCCTTGCCTCGGAGACCGGCGGCAAAGTCACAGTAACGGCCGATGCTGAGGAGGGCGTCAAGGGCGCCCACGTTGTTTACACCGATGTCTGGGCCTCGATGGGCGAGGAGGCGCAGATTGCCGACCGTATCGCTACCCTGGGTCCTTACCGGGTGACGACTCAGATGATGGAGATGACCGGACGCCGCGATGCGATCTTCCTCCACTGTCTGCCGGCGTTCCACAACTTGGAGACCGATGTCGCCCGCGAGTACCCGGAAATTCGAGAAGTCGAGGACGAGGTCTTCGAGGGCCGGTGGAGCCGGGTCTTCGACCAGGCCGAGAATCGCATGCATACGATCAAGGCCGTTATGGTCGCAACGCTCGGGCACTGAGTTCGGGGAAGAGGAGAAAGTATGAAAAAGGTCGTTATTCTCGGGGCAGGACGGTCAGCGCCCTATCTGATCCGCCGTTTGGTCGATCTCGGTCCTGAACAAGGCTGGGAGGTCGTCGTCGCCGACATGGACGTGGCCGCTGCCCAGGCGCGGATCGGGGATACGCCCCACGCTCGGGCGATGGCGCTGGACGCGACCGAGGAGCCGGAACTGGCCGCCGCGATCAAGGGCGCCGACGTCGTCTGCAACCTGCTGGCCCCTCGCTTCCAGGCCGCCGTCGCCCGGCACTGCGTCGAAGAAGGCGCCCACATGGTCTCGGTGTCCTATTTGTCGGACGAAACCCGGGAACTCGAGGGCTGGGCCCGCGACCAGAATGTCATGCTGCTCGGGGAGATGGGACTCGATCCCGGCATCGACCACATGATGGCGATGGATGCGGTCGAGGATGTCAGGGCCGAGAATGGGAAAATCCTGTCCTTTCGGTCATTCGGGTCCGGCGTGCCGGCACCGGATTCCTTATCCAATCCCCTCAAATATCTGATCACCTGGAATCCCTGGAATGTCGCGACCGCTGGGCGCGCCGGGGCACAATACATGGTCGACGGCCAGATCCGTATCGTGCCGCATCGCAGACTCTTCCTTCATACTTGGCCGGTCGAGGTCGAGGGCGTCGGGACGCTCGAGGCTTATCCCAACCGGGATTCCCTGAGTTACCGGGACCATTTTGACCTCCACCACGTAAAGACGATGATTCGGGGGACCTTGCGGTGGCCCGGTTTCTGCGACACCTGGTCGCGGATCGTCAAGCTGGGCCTGACCAATACCGGTCTGACGATTCCAGACCTGGCGGAATTGTCGCCGCGCGAAGTGGTCGGTATGTTTCTGCCCCTGCCGGTGCCGGCGGACCGGGTGGTCGAGGCAGCGACCCTCTTCCTCGAACTCAATCCCACCGGCGAAGTGATCAGGAACTTGCGGTTTCTGGGGCTGTTTGACCAGGAGCCCAGCGGATGCCAAGGGCACACGGTTGCCGACATGCTCGCCCACCTTCTGGAACAGCGGCTGGCGCCCCAACCGGGCGACCACGACATGGTGATCCTGGTGCACCAGATGGATGTCGAGTACCCGGACCGTGCCTCGGCCTGTGAACGGGTGACCTACACCATGGTCGATACCGGCGATGCCTGCGGGATGTCCGCGATGGCCAAGACCGTTGGTCTGCCGACCGCGCTGGCGGCGGAGATGATGTTGCGCGGGGACCTCCAACTTTCCGGGTGCCTGCTGCCGACCCACGATGCGATCTACAAGCCGGTCTTGGCCCAGCTCAAGGACGAGGGCCTGCGCTTCACCCTGACCCGGGAGCCGTTGGAGGGGTGCCATAAGGCCAATGGGGTGATATAGAGCTCTCAGCTCTCAGCTATCCGTTCTCAAGTGATCCGTGGGAAACAAGAACACAATTGAACCACGAAGACACGAAGGCCACAAAGGAAGTCATTTTAATAAAGACACTTAGTGCTCTTCGTGTCTTTGTGGTTCAACTGTCTTTGCTTCTGCAGAGGTTGTCTGTGGGTCAGCTACACTGACGCGATGATACTGACAACGCTGGTCGCGGCGGTTGCTTTGGGTATTGCTGCCCAGATTCTGGCCGAGAGATTCCAGGTGCCGGCGATCTTGCCGTTGCTGGTGTTGGGGATCCTTTGCGGACCGGCCGGGTTGGCCCTGTTCGCTCCGGAGGCCCTGGGGCCGGAGCTCTTGACCGCGCTGGTCCATCTGGGCGTCGCCATCATTCTGTTCGAAGGCGGCCTGACCCTTGACCCACGTCGGTTACTCGAGGTGGGAGGACCGGTTCGAAACTTGCTGACGATCGGGGTGGTGGTCACCGGAGTGGGAGCGGCCCTTGCGGCTCATCTGGTCCTCGGGATGCCCTGGCCGATGGCTTCTCTGTTCGGGGCGATTATGACCGTCACCGGACCGACGGTGATCGTACCCCTGCTGCGCCACTTGATCGCGCCGCGTGAGGTCAAGACGGTGCTGCTGTCCGAGGGCCTGCTGATCGATCCCGTTGGGGCGCTCCTGGCCTATTTCGTGCTGCAGTGGACCGAGCGTGCCGGCATTCCGCTGAGGGAGCTCTTGACCCAATTGACTGTCATCACGCTGACCGGGGTCATTCTGGGTTTTGCCGCAGGGGCGGTGGCCAAATTGGTTGTTCGCACGCGGCTGGTCAGCGGTGAGCTGCGGAATTTGACGATACTGGCCCTCCTGATGGTGTGCTACGAGTTGGCCGAGCACCAGGCGCCCCAAGCGGGCATCCTGGCGGCGATGGTCATGGGGTTCACGATGTCGGCGGCCGAGCTGCCGGACCTGGTGTCGGTCAAGGCGTTCAAGGGCCAACTGACGACCCTGGTGATCTCAATGCTCTTCATCCTGCTGGCCGGAGCTTTGGACCTGGGCGCCATGCTGGAACTGGGTTGGAAGGGACCGGCGGTCATCGTCCTTTTGATCCTGGTTGTTCGCCCGGTTTCGGTTGTCGCTTCGGTGTGGCCGTCCCAATTGGCATGGAAGGAACGTCTGGTGGTCGGCCTGACCGCTCCACGGGGCATCGTCGCCGCGGCAGTGGCCTCGCTGGCAGCCCAGCATATGGTGGCCCTGGGTGTTGAAGGCGCCCAGGCGCTGGAGGGCCTCGTCTATCTGGGGATCTTGATGACAGTCACCTGGTCTACGGTCATGGCCGTCACCTTGCCTCGGGTTCTGGGCTATGCCTCGGACCCGGCTCGACTTCGGGCGGTGTTTGTCGGCGCCAATCCATTGACGGTTTTGCTGGCTCAAGGCTTGAAGAAGAGTGGCCGCGCGGTCGTCGGTATCGACGGGGTGTCCTGGCGTTTGGAGCCTTTGAGGGCTACGGGCGTATCGACCGTTTGTGGAGATGCCAGGGATTCGACGACCTACGAAGAGGCCGGGGTCGAACGGGATTCCCTGGTGATCGCGGCAACCACGAACGATGAACTCAATCTTCTGGTCGCCGATCTGGTGCATTCAGAGTTCGGAGTGGAGCACCCGGTGGTCGCCCTCCAGGTACCCCCCGAGGACGTCGGGCGCCGGTCACGGGGCTGGATGGATTTGCTGAGTGGCCAGAGTGTTGACGTCGCCCGCTGGATCCGCCGATTGGAAAGTGACACGGCAGTTACCGTGGAAGTCGACCTGGCTGAGGATGGCATGACCCAAACCATGCGGGAGCTAGGTCGAGAGTTCGATCAGCAGATCCTCCCGTTGGTGGCCTGGCACGACGGTGATCCCAGTTTCCGTATTTCCCTCGATGCCCCGGAGCCAGGCACCACCCTGGTCCTGCTGGTTGAGAAGGGCCCGGCGCTGGAGCGGTTGGAGGAGATGATCAGCCGGGCAGAAACGGATGAACTCTCGGAGGCTGGGAGGCTGGAAAGCTAGGAGGCTGGGACGCCAGAAAGCAGGAGGGCCACCTCTCGGGCGGTGCGTGCCTGGTGCGGCTTTCTTCACCGGGCAGATCTTTCGATCAAGACGTGGATGCGAAGAAAGCCGACACCTGGCAACGCTCGGCGAGAGCCTCGGAAATCGCAAGTCGGCTGACGGCAGTAGGCCGCCGCTCGTCTTTTCTGCGGGGCCGCGGTCTTTTCTTTCGTTTAACACCCCGATACGGCCCCGCAGAAAAGGCGACGCTGGTGCGCCCGGAGGGCGCGCCAGAAGACCGGGGTTGGAATCAAGGGCGTTGGCAACCCGAACCCCTAGTCAATCATCAGACCAGGAACCGTTTTAGCCGACCGCCTGATCAACATCCGCGTAATGCGCGTATGGATCCTCCATTTGGGCGCTGGTTCCCGGGCGGGATGCGTTCAACCCTGTTTCGTAAGGTGCATACTTCAATTAGATACAGGGACTTGGAGGCCCTCTTCCTTGGCAAACTCGAGCAGACGATCGCGGTGCTCGTACTGGCCTCCAACCTCAGCAAACATGTCAAGCACGCGCTGAGTCCCCTGACGGTCGTCGAGGTTTACATACGTGTAGAAGAGGCTCTCGAGGTTGCCGGGATCCTCTGGGTCGATATGGTGACCGACAGCGTGGAAGGTCCGCGCGGCGCTGTACGCCCAGTGGTTTTCGGGTTGGTGGCCGAGTTCGTTAAGAGTTGAACCGATGTTGCCGAGGAGCATGGCTGTTTCGAACTGGTCGAGGTGCCCTTTGTTCAAAAAGGGTGTTGTGGAAAACAGTGGTAAGACGCCGGCTAAGCCTAACCAGCAATCAGATTGCATGAATGCTGCGCGGAAATCGGCGGTTTGTTATGTTGCACGGCTCTTGAATTCATCACGCCCGAACCGTACAAGAGGTTGGGAATATAGTCCAGGTTCGGGACGAGACCCCAGGCTCGACACTGCAAGCCCCAACCCCGGCCTTCGGGAGCGCGCGAGCGCGCCCCCGCTCGGCAGTTTTCCGGAGGGGCGTGTTTTTCGGAAGCTGGGAGAGCACCGCCCCTCCGGAAAACAACCTCGGCGGCCTACACCGTCAGCCGACATGCGGTCGCCGGGGCGCTCGCCGTGGGTTGCCCCCCTTGACGTTGACCGCAACGTTGTTCAAACCGGGAGGGCGCCCCAGGACAACATCAAGGACGGCACGCCCCGTCGGAGAGGGGGTGCTCTCGAATCCCGGCGTTCCAGCGTCCCAGCTTCCTCGCTTCCCAGCGTCCATCCTTGCTACCATACGTCCATGACAGGCACGAACGATCGATCTCGGGGCGGGGCGCAATTCCTCGTGATGGCAGCTGCAACAATCATCGTCATCGGAGGCATCCGATTCGCCGGGCCACTACTGGTCCCGTTCGTCCTGGCGGCATTTCTGGCAATATTGTGTTTGCCGGCGGTCGCCTTGCTGACCCGATACAGGGTTCCGACCGTGCTCGCGGTTCTGGTCGTGGTGTTGGTGCTGGGCGGGGTGCTCTCAGGTGTAGGCGCCATCGTTGGTGGGTCGATCAACCAGTTCACCGCGGCCGTTCCCAAGTATGAAGAACGGGTTGATCAGCTGTGGGCTTCAGTCCAGGTCTGGGCAGAGCAACTTCCGTTCGAGATTCTACCGATCGAGCCATCGGAAAATCAGAATTTTAAGCCGTTTGAGATGATCAAGCCGGGTCAATTGATGGGTTTTCTCGGCACCAGCCTCAAGGGGGTCCTTGCGGCCCTCCAGAATACGTTCATGGTCATT
>JAUWTC010000117.1 GCA_030609785.1 Holophagae bacterium | reverse complement strand
CCAACCCAACCCGACCTTGAATCGCCAGTGTTCGGGGAACGTGCGCCGGTACTCGAAGTAGAGGTAGGGCAGGGGGGCGGAGCCCCTGGCTCCGGATGCACGTGGTCGGCGTGCTCGAACCCTCCCATACGCCAGACGACATGGCGGTCTTCGTAGACCTCAAGACTGCCTGGATCATCGAAGGCCTGGTGCACGGCCACCAGGACATGTCGAAGCCGGAGGCCGCTGCCGGTGTGTTCACACGCGAGGGCGCCAACATCGTCGCCAACGCTTCGGTCATCCAATACAACGAGATCAACCCCGAAAACCTCGACTCCTTCCACTTCCACGGCGATGTCGGCTTTTATCCCATCACCGCTGTCATCGCCGTGCCCCACGACCGCAAGTCAGGTGTGATCCTGATGGGTCGCTATGAGGCGTCTGACACGCCCAGCCAGATAGTTCGTCCCACCGAGGTGATGGATGAGCTACTGGGAACCATTCTGACTGTCCAGAGCTTCATTATCGCCGGCATGCTGGTGGTGGGTACCGCTGCGATAGCCTCCGCGATTCTGGTCTTCCTTCTCTCTCTGAGAATCCGAAAGCGGGAGATTGAAACCATGGTCAAGATCGGCGGCTCACGGGGCCGAATCACATCAGTCCTGACGGCCGAGATTCTGGTGGTTGTAGCCACCGCCGCAGTATTGGCCGGTGGACTCGCCCTGCTGACGAGCCGCTTTGGAACGGTGGCGATCCGGACGTTTCTGTTGTCGTGAGATTGTGGGCGACACGGTCGGTGGGGTTGTCGATGACCTCGAAGCCGAAATCGAGGGACCGGGTGGCGGGAAAGGGGTGGTTCACGTCGTGGTAGGCTCGTGGTGTACGAAAAGGAAATTCCTATCCCCTGAACGCTACGAGGCTCTCGGCGACAAGCTAAGGCGGCGCCACGAAGAAGCGCCACGAGACCAGACACCACGATGATCGCCCCGCCACCCACTGCCCAACCATCGACTCGACTGAGTTATCAAATTATCTCGGCCATGGCGCCGAAAAAGAAGGTCCACGCCGAAGCGGCCAGGGAGAAAGCGAATGAAGCGAATGACGAAGTGGTCAGTGTGTGCGGTGGCGGCAGCACTCTTTTTAACTTCCGGATGTCGCAGCCGGAATCGGGATTCTGGGGGTGGCGAAGTGATCATGATCGATGGCGGGCCGGTCCCTCTCACCGCTCTGTACCCCGATGATGCGAAGTCCATCGTGATCAGGCCCATCGGCTACGTCGTCAATGACAAGAAACGCGGTCCGAGTGCCTTCGGCATCACGGGTGGCGATATCTCGGAGATCCGTCTATATCCGGGCATGGTCCGGTTCATGAGGGGCCTCGAAGATGAGACGTCGCTACTGATTCTGTGGCACTTCCACAAGGCCCGCCCGATCCGAAGTGTCTTCGCCCGCGGCTTTGATCGCAAACGGGTCGGGCCGTTCGCTTCACGCACGTCCGACCGGCTGACCCCCATCGGTGTCACCGAGGTAGAGCTTCTGGAAGTCAGAGGCACGACATTGGTTGTTCGCAACCTCGATGCCTTCGACGGAACACCGGTGCTGGACATCAAGGTGAGTATGGCCGGCCTGAAACGGAGCAGGGAGCAGCGCGAGCAAAGCGGCCCTTTGGGCTAGGGGCCGGGCGCGGGTTGCACCTGGCCCTGGGTCGCACTATATTTATAGGGACAGGAGGCCGAGATGAGGCTGTGCAGCGGGTTGGCGCTGGTTCTCCTACTCTTCGCCGCGGTGGACTGTGTGGAGGCCCAGGACTTCTGCCCGCCGGACGTGGTGTGGTCCGAAGTCGATGGTGAGAGCGTGTTCATTCACCACGACTTGGCCGAGTTCAACTGCTGCCCGATCATGGACTTCCAGATTACCCAGGACGGCTTCACCATTGACATCTTCGAGATCGAGGTGGAACCGTGTTGCTGGTGCGTGTGCTGCTTCGATCTCACCCACGAGCTCACCGGCCTCGCGCCGGGCATCTACACCGCCTGGGTGTGGGGCGCCTACGGGTGCGAGGACACCCCGTGCGGCAGCACCGTTTTCACGGCGCCGGAACCACCGGCCGGTGCGCGGGCTGCCAAGGCCACGCCATCCATGGTCTCCTCGATGAGCGACTGCGGTGGTTGGCCCTTGTTTGCAGACGACTTCGAGTCCGGCTCCACCTCGGCATGGGACGAGACAGAGCACTGAATGTACCGGAGTCAACACAAAGACCGCAAAGGGAACGCAAAGAGGATATTGAAATTAACACCCTGAGCACTCTTTGCGTCTTCGGGTTCAAAAACAGACTCTGGATGCATCGGTGACGGTCCACCAGCCTGGGATGATCTCCATGCCTGAGCTGACGGCTAACAGTTTAGCTGCCTGCAATAGCTGGGCATCACAATGCGGGGCGGGAGCCCCGCGCTCCAGAACGCAGTCCCAGCATTTCATCTGGTTTTTCTTTTTGTGGCTGCTCTTTTGGCGTCTTCATGTAAACGGCGACGCTGACAGCTCCTTACCTTACGAACAGCCCGTCGTTCCCCCGCAGGTGTTGCACTTGAGGCAGGTGCCGTTCCGCACCAGGGTCAGAGCGCCGCACTCGGGGCAGGGGTCACCCTCGTAACCCATGACGCGTGCCTGGTCCTGGGCCACCGCCGACTTGACGGTGGATCGTACCCCACCGGCTATCGGCGCCGCGGCCCCCCTGGCCACCGCCTGGGCAACCGCGATCGACCGTATTTCGGCTTTTTCCTGGGGTTCCTTTTTGGCCTTGCCCTCCTGGAGACCTCCGCCAATCGCGTCGTGGCGGGTTTCCTCGGGAGAGACCTGGGCGAGATCGTCCCGGCCCAGGTAGGTAATGGCCAGATCCCGGAAGACGTAGTCGATCACCGAGGTCGACATCTTGATCCGTTCGTGACCTCCAACCATGCCCGAAGGCTCGAAGCGGGTGAACACGAAGGCATCGACGAACTCCTCAAGCGGTACGCCGTACTGCAGGCCCAGCGAGACTGCGATGGCAAAAGAATTCATCAGGGAGCGAAAGGCCGCACCCTCCCGGTGCATGTCCAGGAAGATCTCACCGATTGAGCCATTCTCGTAGTCACCGGTTCGGATGTAGACCTTGTGGCCGCCGACCGAAGCCTTCTGGGTGTAGCCGGTCCTGCGCTGCGGCAAACGCCGGCGCCGAGCCTGATAACGGATGACGACCCTCTCGGCCATCGCCTCGGCAACCTTCATCGGATCGGCCGAGGTAACGGCCTCCATCAGGGCGTCTTCCTCTTCGGCGTCCAGGGCCATCGACAAGGGTTGACTGAGTTTCGAACCGTCCCGGTAGAGGGCCACGGCCTTGACCATCTTCTCCCACGAGAGCTTGTAGGCGTGCTTGATGTTCTCAACCGACCCCTCGCTGGGCATGTTGATCGTCTTGGAGATGGCGCCCGAAATGAAGGGCTGGGCGGCCGCCATCATCAAGATATGTCCCTCGTAGCGGATAAATCGGGTGCCCTTGCGCCCACATCGGTTGGCGCAGTCGAAGACGGACAGGTGTTCCGTCTGCAGATGGGGGGCGCCCTCGATAGTCATCGTGCCGCAGGCCCACGTGTTGGCCTGCTCGATCTCGTCGGCCGAGAACTCCAGGCGAGCGAGCACGTCCAGATTCCAGTCTGCGAGTTCGACGTCGGTGAAACCCAATCCGCGCAGGAAGGACTCCCCGAGAATATGCGGCGAAAATGCCAGCTTGAGTTCGAAGGAGGTCGGAATGGCCTCTTCGACCCGGGTCAGAGCCTCGGCGTCGAAACCCCGATCGGCCAGCGCCTCGAGGTCGATCGTCGGGCACCCTTGAAGGGTGCCGTGGCCGACCGTATGGCCGACGATGTCGACGATTTGCTGGTCGTCATAACCCAGCCGAACCAGGGCAGCAGGGATACCCTGATTGATGATCTTGAAATAGCCGCCACCGGCCAACTTCTTGAACTTGACCAGGGCGAAATCCGGCTCGATGCCGGTGGTATCGCAGTCCATCACCAGACCGATCGTGCCGGTCGGGGCCAACACCGTCGTTTGAGCATTGCGGTACCCGTGCTGTTCACCGGCTTCCAGGGCACGATCCCATGCTTCTCGTGCGGCATTCAACAATGCCTGCGGCGTGGCTTCGGGCGAGAGGCCGATCGGCTTGATCGTCAGGTCCTCGAACATCTCGTCGGGGGCATCGTAGGCGGCCCGCCTATGGTTCCGAATCACCCGGAGCATCGGCTCGCGGTTATCCTCGAAGGCTTGGAACGCTCCCAATTCCGCGGCCATCTCCGCCGAGGTCGCATAGCTCTCGCCACACATGATCGAGGTGATGGCGCCGCAGATCGAGCGACCCTCGTCGGAGTCGTAGGGAATGCCCAGACGCATCAGCAGCGACCCGATGTTGGCGAAGCCCAGACCCAGCGTGCGATAGAGGTAGCTCAGCTCGGCGATTCGGCGCGACGGGAAGGAGGCCATCAATACCGAAATCTCCAGTACGACAGTCCACAATCGGACCGCGTGTTTGAAGGCCTCGATATCGAACGAACCATCCGACTTGAGGAAGGTGACCAGGTTGAGCGATGCCAGATTGCAGGCCGTGTCGTCCAGGAACATGTACTCGGAACACGGGTTGGAGGCATTGATTCGGCCTCCGGCGGGGCAGGTGTGCCACTCGTTGATCGTGTCGTCGAACTGGAGACCCGGGTCGGCACACTCCCACGCCGAAATCGCGATGTCGCTCCACAACTTGGGGGCCGACACTTCCCGGGCTTTCTGGCCATCGGTCCGATTGGTCAGATACCAGTCACGCCCGCTCTCCAGGGCATTGAAGAAAGCGTTGGGTACACGAACGCTGTTGTTGGAATTCTGGCCGGACACCGTGAAATAGGCGTCCGAATCCCAGTCAGTGTCGTACTCCTCGACGAGGTAGTTCTTGATGCCTTGGCCGGCCAACTGCAACACGCGCTGCATCGAGCCGTCCGGCACGCCCATCCGTCTGGCGGAGGCCAGCGCAACCCTGAGCTTGGAGTTGGTGTCGGTGTCGGTATCCGCCGTGTCGCCACCGTCAGGAAAGCAGGCGTCCAGAATCTCTTTGAGGTGCCGCTTGACCATCCGGGACCCGGCCACCATCGCGGCGACCTTGCGCTCCTCGACCGCCTTCCAGGAGATGAACTCTTCGATGTCCGGATGGTCGAGGTCCAGGCAGACCATCTTGGCGGCACGCCGGGTGGTTCCGCCCGATTTGATCGCCCCGGCCGCCCGGTCGCCGATCTTGAGGAAGGACATCAGACCCGAGGAGCGCCCGCCGCCCGAGAGCGATTCTCCCCCGCCCCGCAGCTTGGAGAAGTTCGAGCCGGTACCCGATCCGTACTTGAAGAGCCGGGCCTCACGGGTCCAGAGATCCATGATGCCGCCCTCGTTGACCAGATCGTCACTGACCGATTGAATGAAGCATGCGTGGGGCTGAGGGTGCTCGTAGGCCGACGAGCTTTCATACAGCTCCCCGGTCTTCGGGTCGCAATACCAGTGGCCCTGGGCAGGGCCGCTGATGTCGTAGGCCCAGTGGAGTCCAGTATTGAACCACTGCGGCGAGTTCGGCGCGGCCATCTGGTTGGCCAACATGTGGCAGAGTTCGTCGTGGAACGCATCGGCATCGTCTTCACTGTCGAAATAGTCGTGTTTACGCCCCCAATGGGCCCAGCACCCAGCGAGACGGTCAAAGACCTGCCGGGCATCTCTTTCGGACCCGGTCACGGGTCGATTTCGATCATCGACGATGGGAGTGCCGTCCGCGTCGACCTGGGGAACCCCGGCCTTTCGGAAGTATTTCTGAACCAAGACGTCGACGGCCACCTGGGACCAGTCCTCCGGAACGGTGACATCGTCCATCTCGAAGACCAGGGTTCCGTCAGGATTACGGATCTCCGACCTCCGGGACCCAAAGCCGATGCCCTGATACGGGCCGGCTCCGGCGCGCGTGAATCGACGACTGAATTTCATCTAAAAGCCCCCAGCGTTCTCATCTCCAAGCGTCGTTCCCCCGATGCGGTCCGCTGAAGACTTCCGCTGAACCCCCGAAGATTGGCCTGACTTGAGCCACTATATCTTGACGTCAGAAGTGATGTCAACACAATATATTGAGGTTTTTGTGTTTTTTCCAAGTGTTGGAAATTGTTGAACTTCCGGGCTCATCCAGCATGAAACGACCTGAAAACGACCGGTTGTCTCAAAACGTTGGGCGCAAGAGCGAATTGAAAGGCGGCACATAACTCTTTCGGTTTCGAGGGTTCCTCAGTGCACAGGGTCGTCCATGGAGAAGGCCCACCAACAGAACCGGGCGGCCACGGGGGGCCGCCCCTACGGGTCCCCTTCAGGACCGATAGTGCTCCTTGATTCTGGGGAAGAGGTAGTTTGAAAAACCGTCTTCAAACCCGAACTGTGGCGCGTGGCCCCAGTCGGTGCGAGCAGCACTGTCGTCCACGTCTGCCGGCCAACTTTCAACGATCGCCAGACGCATGAGGTCCGGGTCGAACGAGATTTCCGCCCCCGGGAATCCCTCCAGAACCAGGTCCCGGATCTCCGATGCCGAAGGGTTGAAGGCCGTGATGTTGTAGACCGTCTGGCTCAGGCTCTCGCGAGGCGCGGCGGCCAGGCGCAGCGTCGCCTCAACCGCATCGGCCATCACCATGAAGGGGATGCGGGTCTCGGGCTCGACGAAACAGGCGTAGGGCTCCCCCTTGGCGGCCGCGTGAATCATCTCCGGCGCATAGTCCGAGGTCCCGCCCGACGGGACCGTCATCGCCGAGATCAGACCGGGGAAGCGAATGGCCCTGAAGTCCACCTTGCCGGACAGGGTCTCCGCCGCCAACTGCTTGAAGTGCCGCGAGTAGTAGCGGCCCAGATGCTCGCAGTACAACTTGTTGCAGCCATACATCGTCGTCGGCATGTTCCACTCGTGCTCCTTGACCTTGCCTTTGAAGTCGAGGCTGGGCATGCCGTAGGCGGCGATCGATGATGGGTAGATGAAGGTCACCGGGCGGGCGTGACTCTCGCCCTGGGCCTGGGCAAAATTGAGCAATTTGAGCGTTCCCTCGACGTTGACCTGATGGGCCGCGACCGGAGTGAATTCGGCACGGGTCGACAGCAAAGCAGCCAGATGAAAGATCGTCTCGACCCGGAACTCGGCCAGGATTCTCTGCAGGAGATGGTCTTCCATGATCGAGCCGGTGAATTCCCGCGTCACCATGTTCTTCAGCTCTGGCGCCAAGGGCTGCAAATCGATCGTAATGATCTCCGACTGCCCGGCCTCCGAAATTCGTTCGATCAGCCCGTGCCCGATTTCTCCGCTCGCTCCCGTTATCAGAACCACGTTTTTTCGAATCATCATTCTCTCCCGTTTTCTTAATAAATACCGGCTGAGCT
>JAUWTC010000318.1 GCA_030609785.1 Holophagae bacterium | reverse complement strand
TCCAAGTACGCCAAGCTTGCTAAATGCTCGCCGGACACGGCGCTGCGTGACATCCGCGAGCTGCTGGATCGCGGCATCTTCGTGCAAAACATCGGCCGCGGCCGGAGCACGAGCTATCGACTGGTCGGGCCGGAGCCAAATGGGGCCGAACGAGAAGGAAATTGAACCACGAAGGGAAGAGGCCTGGAAGGTTGTGAACCCAGGACGCTGGGAGGCAAGGCGGGAGCGCACGACTCCGATAAACAATGTGGCGTTCAGAAACCGAGTGGGAGCGCACGACTCCGTTCGTGCATAGTGACTTTCAAATGGTCGAGTTTGCAGAGGTCACGATGCAGGTACGGAGACCTGCGCTCCAAGAACCGTTTCTTCCAGGGTCACGATGCAGGTACGGAGACCTGCGCTCCGGGCGCCCCATTTCATGGTTCTCCTGCGTCAGCGCCGATCAGCGACCTGCTGCCTGTGACCTGTGTCTCAATCTTTCGATTGTCTCCATCACATTGATTCACTTTGGGGTTCAGATCCCAGTGTCCACAGGCTGTCGAGAGGCAAGGTGACGAGCTTGGGCCCGAAAGCCAGGCGATTTTCGCTTTGGCTGAGCAGAATACCGCGATGAAAACGGTCGCCGAGGTCATCGGCAAGGCGTTTCATGTGCCGAAACATCGTTGCGGTTGGGCCGGATGTGGATTTGACCTCAATGGCGACCACCCGGCCTCTTCGATTACCAGCAGGATATCGACCTCCGAACCGCCGTGGGTGCGAAAATGAAAAAGCTGGATGTCTTTCTCGTCAATTGAGGGCACCCCAGGTCTGGGCACGGGCGGGCACGGGGACCCGCCCCTACAGTGCCGTTGATCCCAGCCTCCCAGCGTTACCCACACCACTCCCGAGCATTCTGGAAGATTCTGAGCCAGGGGGAGACCTTCATCGGGCGCCATGATCGTGGGGTCCAGGCCCACTGCCACGGCAAGAAGGTGCGTTCGGGGTGGGGCATGATCGCCAGGTGGCGTCCATCCGGGGAACACAAGGCGGCGATGCCCTCCGGTGATCCGTTGGGGTTGAAGGGATAGACCTCGGTTGCACGGCCGTCGTCATCGACGTAACGCACCGGCGCCAGACCCTCCGACCGCACCCTGTCCAGCACTTCGTTCTGGGGGAACAGCGCCCGGCCTTCTCCGTGTTGGAGCCAGATGCCAAGGGTTGATCCCTCCATGCCTTGGAGCATGATCGCCGGGCTGGATTGGATCGTGACGGTGGCGAATCGGCTCTCGAAACGTCCGGAGGCGTTGTGGACGAATCGAGGCTGTTCGACATCGCTCAGGCCCCGCCACGGGACCCAGCCCAGGAGAGCGAGCAGCTGGCAGCCGTTGCACACGCCGAGGCTGAAGGTGTCCGACCGGTCGTAGAAGTGGTCGAACTGTTGACGGAGGCCTTCGTTGAAGCGAATCGATCCGGCCCAGCCCTTGGCCGAGTCCAGGACGTCGGCGTAGGAGAAACCACCGACCGCGGCCAGGCCACGGAAGCCCTCGAGGGTGATGCGGCCGCTCAAGAGATCGGACATCGTGACGTCCCAGCACTCGAAGTCTGCCATGTGGAAGGCCGAGGCCATCTCCCTGTCGGAGTTGGAGCCTTCTTCGCGCAGGACGGCGACCTTGGGCTTCGATTGGGCCACGAGGATGGAGGGGGCGGTCGCCACAGGTGTGAAACTCAAGCTCAGGGGCGGCTCGTGCCGCGTTTTCAGCCCGTGCTCCTCCTGCTCGACGTGGGAGGGATCGGCCTGGAGGCGATCCAGCTGGAAGGAGGTGGCCTCCCAGGTGTCTCGGAGGGCGCGCATGTCCGCTTCCAGCACGGTCACGCCGCCGATGTCGATACGGATCTCCGGAGCGGCCAGTGTCCGTCCGATGACGGCGCAGGGCACGTCGGCCTTCCGGAAGAGGCCAAGCGTGGCGGCAACCTCGTCCTCGTCGACCTCCATCACCAGGCCCAACTCCTCGCCAAACAGGGCGGCCAGCGGTTCGGCTCCGCAGGCCGGTGGAATATTGATTTCGAGGCCGCAATTGCCCGCAAAGGCCATTTCCAGGAGGGTCGTTACCAGACCGCCGTCCGAGCGATCGTGCCCGGCGCTCAGGGTGCCGGCCTCGATCAGGCCTTGGGTGGCGGCGAAGGCTCGCCCCAACAACGGTACGTCGTCGACATCCGGTGTTTCATCGCCCACCTGGCCGAAAGCTTGAGCCAAGGCGGAACCCCCGAGGCGGTTCCTGCCGCCGCCGAGGTCGACGAGAAGGATGCGTCCTCGTTCGGGCAGTTCGAGGTCGGGGGTGACGGTCTTGGTGATGTCGGGGCAGGGGGCGTAGGCCGAAATAACCAGCGCTCCGGGGGCCTTGACGGTTTCTCCATTTCCGGAGTCCGTCGGCGCCAGGGCGGCCATCGACAGGCTGTCCTTGCCGCCGTCGACGGCGATACCCAGCTCAATCATGCAGTCCTTCATCGCCACCAGGGCATCGTGGAGCGCTGCGCCTTCGCCGGGCAGCTTGGCGGCCCACATCCAGTTGGCCGAGCAGCGCGTGTCTTCCAGCGCCGTGACCCGGGCCCATACCAAATTGGTCAGGGCCTCGCCGACGCTCATCCGGGCCATGGCTTGCGGGTCGACCAGTCCTTTGATGGGCTGCTCGCCAATCGCCGTGGCGCCGCCTGTCGTGGCGAAGTGGCTGTGGGCGACAACGGCGACGTCCGAGACGGTCAGCTGAAGGGGGCCGGCGCACTGCTGGCGGGCCACCAGGCCGGTCACTGCGCGGTCTACCTTGGTGGTCAAAAAGCGTTTCGAGCCGACCGAGAGCAATCGGAGGACGCGGTCCAGGGCTGTGCCGACGTCCAGATCGACGGGCAGGTCCAGCGGTTTGAGTGGGAGTGGGCGCCGCTCCAGCTCGAAGACCTTCTTGGGCATGTCGCCCAGGACGTCCTCCAGCACGAGGTCGACAGGGGTCGAGTCGTCGACGGCGTCGTGGACGACGACCCTTCCGTCGCCGGTGACCCGGCCGACGACGGACCAGGGCGCCTGTTCCCTTTCACACAGCGATCTGAAGAGTTCGCGGTCCTCCTTCTTGATCAACAGGGCGTCGTTCTCCTGATACTCGGCGCCCCAGATCTCGAGGACCGACAGGGTTTGATCTGCGACCAGGATGTCCCGGATTTCGATGACGGCCCCCTTGGGTTCCACGATCTCCTTGAGAACATTGCAGTTGCCGCCCGCGCCCTGGTCGTGAATGGAGACGATCGGGTTGGCTTCGCCGAGTTCCGAGCAGGCCCGAATGACGCGGTTGACCTTCTGCTCCATCTCGGCATCGCCACGCTGAACGGCGTTGAAATCCAGATCGGCGGTATTCTCGCCCTGGACCATGCTGGACGCGGCGCCTCCGCCCATGCCGATGCGGTAGGCGGGACCGCCGATCTTGATGACCAGCATATCCGGCTGTGGTTTGCCCTTCTCGGCATGGCTGGCATCCATCTGGCCGATGCCTCCGGAGAACATGATCGGCTTGAGCCACTCACGCCGGCTGCCGTCGGGCAGGCGAGCGCCGAACGAGCGGGTGAAGCCGGTGATGACCGGCTCGCCGAATTTGTTGCCGTAGTCCGAGGCGCCGTTGGATGCCTGGATCTCGATGTCCAGGGGCGAGGCCAGGGTGTCGGGGTAGAGGAAGGCGCTGTCCTCCCACGGCAGTGCGTAACCGGGTATGTTGAGATTGCCGACGCAGTAGGCAGCGGTCCCCGCGATAATCAGCGAGGCTCTGCCGGTCGCGTGACCGTCCCGGATTCGACCGCCGGTCCCGGTCTCCGCTCCCGGGAAGGGCGCGACGCCGGAAGGGAAGTTGTGTGTCTCAGCGGTCAGAGTCAGGTCGAGGTTGAGGTCGGCCGGGGTCATCGGGCCGGGCACGCCGGGTTTGGCAGGAGTCAGGGTCGGAACCTCGTGACCCCTGATGGAACTTGAGTTATCTCTGAAGGCTATGACCGAGTTGTTGGGATTGGCCTCGAGCGGTTCGCGCACCATCGCCATCAGGTGGCGGGGTTGTTCGACGCCGTCGATGACCAGCCGGCCTCCGAAGAACCAGTGACGGGAGTGTTCGGAGTTGGATTGCGCCACGTCGAAGCACTCGACCGTCGTCGGGTTGCGACCGATTTTCTCTCTGAAAAGCCCGGTGTAGAAATCCAGGTCCCAGTCGTCGAAGGCCAGACCCATTGCCT
>JAUWTC010000252.1 GCA_030609785.1 Holophagae bacterium | reverse complement strand
CTTCGAGGATGACCCGGCGGGAGAGCTTGATGCGGTCCTGGCCGTCGATGTCGATGATACGGACCCGCATCTCATCACCCAAAGCCAGTACGTCGCGGATGTCAGGGATGCGCTCCATGGCGACTTCGGAGATGTGGACCAGGCCGTCCTGGTTGGGCAGGATCTCTACGAAGGCCCCGTAGGGCTCGAGGCGTTTGACGGTGCCGTCGAATTCTTCGCCGATCTCGGGCACCTTGGTCAGGCCCTCGATGATTGCGATGGCTTTTTCGGCTGCCGCTCCATCACTGGTAGAGATCTGAACGGTACCGTCGTCCTCGACGTTGATCTTGGCGCCGGTCTGCTCGACGATCGCCCGGATGGTCTTACCGCCGGCGCCGATGATGTTGCGGATCTGCTCAACATCAACCTTCATCGTATAGATGCGAGGTGCGTAGGGCGAAATTTCTTCGCGGCCCTCGGAGATCGCATCCTTCATGATGCCCAGGATGTGGAGGCGACCCTGGCGGGCCTGCTCCAGCGCCTGCTCGAGGATCTGCCGGGGCAGCCCGGAGACCTTGATGTCCATCTGAAGGGCGGTGATGCCTTCACCGGTCCCCGTGACCTTGAAGTCCATGTCGCCGTAGTGGTCTTCCTGACCGGCGATATCGGACAACACGGCGTGGCGTTCGCCGTCGGAGACCAGGCCCATGGCGACGCCGGCAACTGCAGACGAAAGCGGCGCTCCGGCATCCATCATCGACAAGGACCCGCCGCAGACCGAAGCCATCGACGAGGAGCCGTTCGACTCGGTGATGTCGGACACGATCCGCATGGTGTAGGGGAAGGCCTCCTCTGTGGGGAGGACCGGCAGGAGGGCTCTGCGAGCCAGGTTGCCGTGACCAATCTCTCGGCGGCTCGAGCCTCTCAAGAAACGGGCCTCTCCAACCGAGAAGGGCGGGAAGTTGTAGTGGAGCATGAAGGGCTCTTTCCACTCGCCCTTGTAGCTTTCAATCAATTGGCGGTCCTGAGAGACGCCTAGCGTACAGGTGACAATCGCCTGGGTCTCGCCTCGGGTGAAGAGTGCCGAACCGTGCGAGCGCGGCAGTAAGCCGACTTCGCACGCGATCGGGCGAATCTCGTCGAAAGCACGGCCGTCGAGGCGCTTCTTCTGACCGAGAATGGTCTCGCGTGTGATCTCCTTGGTCATCAGGCGGAATACGCCCTTGACCCAGGGAGTCTTCTCTTCGGCCTCGTCCTCGCCGAGGGCCGCGAGGGCCTTGGCCCGAACGGCACTGATGGCATCGCCCTGCTCGAACTTGCCCTTGACGTGCATTGCCTCGGTCAGTTCGGCCTTCCATTGCTGCCGGACTTCATCGTCGAAACCTGCAGGCCATGGGGCGGCGGGCGATTCGAAGCCCGCCTTGACGACGCCGCGCTCGGCGACGATCTCGCGCTGGAGGGCGATCAGGCGTTTGATCTCGCTGTGGGCCAACTCCAGGGCATCGATGATGACGCTCTCCGGGAGTTCGTTGGCGCCACATTCCACCATGGCGATGGCGTCTTCGGTGCCTGAGACCACCAGGTCGAGGTCGGAGGCTTCGCGCTGGGCGTAGGTCGGGAAGAGTACGAACTCTCCGTCGACTCGGCCGACCCGAACCGCTCCCAGCGGATTGTCAAAGGGAATCGAACCGGCAACCATCAGGGCGATCGAGGCGCCGTTCATCGCCAGGACGTCCGGGTCGTTGTCGTTATCGGCGGACAG
Organism: Holophagae bacterium; assembly: GCA_030609785.1. Classification (GTDB taxonomy): domain Bacteria; phylum Acidobacteriota; class Thermoanaerobaculia; order Thermoanaerobaculales; family Sulfomarinibacteraceae; genus DAOWGJ01. Next base: position 3,195 of record JAUWTC010000252.1, on the reverse strand, counting down.
AACCCAGCCGATGACCTGGGTCTCGACGAAATAGCCGTCGGGGAACTGCGGGCGCAGGCCACGGTCGATGACGCGGCAGGTCAGGGTTTCTTTCTCTGACGGACGACCTTCACGCTTGAAGAAGCCGCCGGGGATTCGGCCGCCGGCATAGGTGTTTTCGCGGTAATCGACGGTCAGGGGCAGGAAATCGGCCCCCCCCCGGGGCTCGTCGGCCCCACAGGCGGTGACCAGCACCATCGAGTCGTCAAGGCGAACGACGACGGAGCCGGCGGCCTGTTTGGCGATTTTGCCCAACTCGAACGAGATGGTCCTGTCACCGAGGGTGATTGTTTTGTTTGTGATTGTCATATTTTTTCCGATCTTCTGCCGTCGGGGGTCTGCCGACGGGGTCGTCAGGTGGAGGGGGAAGCGCCGCGAATCAGCGCCTCACAAGCCTGCCGTCAGCCGCGGAGGCCGAGGCGTTCCACCAAGGTGCGATAGCGCGTGATGTCCTTGCCCTTGAGGTAGTCGAGCAACCGGCGCCGACGTCCTACCAGGCGCAGGAGACCACGGCGAGAGTGGAAGTCCTTCTTGAAGGTTTTGAAGTGTTCAGTCAGGTACTGGATCCGTTTGGTCAGCAGTGCAATCTGCACCTCCGGGGATCCGGTGTCATTGGCATGCGTTTTAAAATCTCCGATTATCGTTTCTTTCTGAGCGTCAAAATGACTCATCATTCCTCCGTTGTTCCTCCGGTGGCGAGGAGGCTTCGTCACCATACCAGGAAGTGGCTTTCAGTGCAATGTTAATCGGCTTCTGAAGACAGTGATTGTAGGCAACTTACCCTTGGATTATTCTTGGTTTTGCAAGCGCGTGAGCTGCGACCCTAATCCCTAAACCCTAACCCCTGATCCCTTTCCTCAGCCACCCTGGGCAGCCAGTACCAAAGACGGGCGAACGGTGATCGTCCGGCCCCGTGCAATGATGCCGGCAACTTCTCCGACACCCAGTAATTCGTCCCCTCTGCGGACGGCTATCGGACCGTTGGGTTGCAGGGTCTCGGTCCCCGATCGCAGGACGACGATCTCTTGCCCCTGGGTGAACCGAGCGGCCGCGGTTGGGTTGACGTCGACCGAGGGGAAGGGAAGAGGGATCTTCGACAACGGGGTCCAGTGAGGGCCGTCGATGATGCTTTCGGGATTCGGGGCCTTCTCGAGTTCCTCCTGACTGATGGCTGCTTCAACCCGAAAGGGCCCGATCCGTGTCCGCTCCAGTCGCCTGAGATGAGCTCCCCAGCCCAGTTCGGCGCCGAGATCGTGGGCCAGGGATCGCACGTAGAACCCGCTTTCGGTCTCCACCTCGACCACGAGGTTGTCGGTATCTTCCTGGTGGAGACTCAGGGAATGGACCTCGACGGTTTTCGGAGTGATCTCGACGTCCTGTCCTTTTCGGGCCAGTTCGTAGAGTTTTTTGCCGCCGACCTTTTTCGCGGAATACGCCGGGGGCATCTGGTCGAATCTGCCGGAAAACATTGCTTCGAGTTCAGAAATTCGATCGGGCGAAAGGGTTTCGGTTTGCACGGTGTCCCCGACCTGTTTGCCCTCGGCGTCGTAAGTGTCCGTTGCCCATCCAAGACGGACCCGGCCGCGGTAGGCCTTGTCCCACTTGAGGAGGTACTGCTGCAGCCGGGTGGCATGGCCGACGCACAACAGGAGTAGGCCTTCGGCCATCGGGTCCAGCGTTCCGGTGTGGCCGATGCGGCGCTCTTTGAGGCTGCGGCGCGCGATGTCAACGATGTCGTGAGACGTTGGGCCGGTCTTCTTGTACACGGGCAAAAGCCCGTTCCAGCGCGAGGGTCGCCGTCGGCTCATCGGTTGTTCTCCAGCAGTGCTTTGAGTTTCGGGAGCAGGGTGTCACGGGCGGTGTCGAGATCGCCGTCGATTGAACAGCCGGCGGCGTTGGTGTGGCCGCCACCGCCGAAGAAGACCGCAACACTTCGAACGTCGGTTGTGCCCCTCGAACGCAGGCTGATGCGAACGGCGCCGGCTTCGGTCTGTTTGAGAAAGGCGACGATTTCGACGCCGGCGATCGACCGTGGCAGGTTGACGATCTGGTCGGTGTCCGGCCCCTGGGCCTCGGCGCGTGCAAAGGCCTCCGGTCCGACCTCAATCAGGGCCAGTTGGTTGTCGCTGTGCAGTTCCAGGGTGGAGAGGGCCTCGGCCAACAGGCGCACCGAGCCCAGCGATCGACGCTCATGCACCAGTTCGGAGACCAGGGTTGGATCTGCGCCCCACTCGACCATCTCCGCAGCGGTGCGGAAGGCTCTCCCGGTCGCGTTGGAATACCGGAAATCTCCGGTGTCGGTCGACAGGGCGGCAAAGAGCGCGGTTGCCGCCTGAGGGGAGGGCTGAACCGGCGCTTCTTCGAAAAGCCGCCACACCATTTCGCCGGCTGCTGGACTCTCCTCGTCGAGAAAGTTCAGTTCGCCAAAGCGGTCATTGGCTTTGTGGTGGTCGATGTTGAGGATCGGTACCCTGTGAAGATCGTCGAATCCCGTCCGGTCCAGTCCGGGGCACTCCATGGTCGCGACCAGATCGTAGTGCGAAGGGAAATCCTCGGGGAGGGTTTCGGCGACAATCACCGCCTCCGCCCCCGGGAGTTCCCGAAGGCCAAAAGGCAGAGGGTCACGGAAAATGATCGCCGTCTCGATTCCCAGTTTTCCCGCAAGTTCGGCAAATCCGATGGCTGATCCGAGACAATCACCGTCGGGATTCCGATGGCCTGTGATCAGAATTTTGCTGCACCGTTGCAGTCGATCAAGGACTTCGGCTGTGGTGTGGGTCCGATTCATTCCTCGTTCTCCGGACCTTTGGTTGGGGGCATGACGCCGTCGGTGTGCAGTTGGTCGAACAGTCGCTCCAACTTGTCCCCGTACGCGAAGGAGGCATCTCTGGAGAATTCCAGGACCGGAAGTGCCCTCATGCGCATCCTTCGGCCCAGTTCCCGTCGCAAGAACGGTGATGCGGCATCGAATCCATCGGCTGCCTGCCGCTCGCGTTCTTCATTTCCGACGACCGAGAAATAGATTTTTGCCAGGGTCTTGTCGCGGTTGAGGCGCACCGTTGAAATGACGACGCCTTCGAGTCTCGGATCGTTGACCTTATGGATCAAGGTGTCCGACAGCACGTTCCGAATCTCGGACGCCAGTCGCTGTTTTCT
>JAUWTC010000380.1 GCA_030609785.1 Holophagae bacterium | reverse complement strand
GTTCCGCTTGGCACCTTCGTTACTGTCCGCCGACTTCGCCCGGCTCGACCGAGAGATTGCCGAAGTCGAGGCGGGCGGGGCGGACCTCCTCCACCTCGACGTGATGGACGGGCATTTCGTCCCCAATCTGACTTTTGGACCGCCGGTCATCGCCGCTTTGGCGCGCTACGCGACCGTACCTCTCGATGCCCATCTGATGGTTGCCGATGCTGACCCGCTGCTTGGACCGCTGGCTGAGGCCGGCGTCGCTCGAGTTGCGGTCCACGTCGAAGCCTGCCCCCATCTCCACCGAACGCTGTCGACCATCCGAGATCTGGGCATGGCGCCCGGAGTCGCCCTCAATCCCTCGACACCGATCGGCCTTCTCGAGGAAGTCCTGTCGGGGGTCGATTTTGTTCTGGTGATGTCGGTCAACCCCGGCTTCGGCGGGCAGCGTTTCATCCCTGAGACCCTGTCGAAAATCGCCCGTCTCCGCGCCATGACCGCCACCGGTGATTTGGACATTTCAGTCGACGGCGGCATCGACTCTGACACCATCGGCCCCCTGGTCCAGGCGGGGGCGACAACGCTGGTTGCCGGTTCCAGCGTGTTCGGCCAAACCGACCGTGGGACCGCCCTCAAGAAACTGCGAGCGTCGGGGGCAAAGAGTTCAGCCCTACAAGGAGATACAACATGATCAAAGGGCACCGCCTGGTGTTTCTATTTTTGGTGGCCGTTGCGTTCGTCGGGTGTTCCAGTACCTCTCGAGAAGAGGATTTGCTGACCGAGTTGACCGATATGAACAAGACCGAGATCTTCGAAAAGGCGGAAACCCTGTATGCCGCCGGCAAGACCGAGGATGCCAGAGACTATTTCAGCTTCGTCTATGACACCTTTCCCAACGACCCCCTTGGTCACAAGGCCGCCCTGCGGGTCGCCGACACTTTCGCCGCCAAAAAAGATGCCGCCAGCTTGACCGAGGCTCGTCTTCGCTACCGCGATTTTGCCAATCGCTACCCCAATGACCCCGACCGGGACTACGCTCTCTTGATGGTCGGCCAGACCTATTCGGCCCGCCAGATGAAGCCGGACCGGGATCTGTCGACCGTCGAAGAGGCCCTCAATGCCTACCGGCAGCTGCTGATCCTGTACCCGGACTCCCAATACTATGATGAGGCGCAGGGCCGCATCGGGCAGCTGCTCAACGTGCTGGCCGAGCACGAGTTGATCACGGCCCAGTTCTACGCGAGGAACAAACGGTGGCTCGCGGCATCCTGGCGAATCGACTACCTCAGGGAGCACTACCCCGAATTCGAACGCATGGACGAAGCTGATGCCCTGTATGAGAGAGTGCGCGGAGAAATGACCGACGCGCAAGCGCACCTGAAGCAGGTCATCGAAAAGAAACGGCGGGAAGCGGAAAAGGCCCAAAAGGCCACTGAGGGCGAGCCGCCGGCAGAAAAACCCCAATGAGCCTCGGTGTTTCCCGGAGACGCTGTCAAGTAAGGACTGATGTTTGACGCATTTGCGTGCGTGCAGTACCCTGAAATTGTGCTTCTAGTTGGGAGAAGGAACATGAAGATCAAAATTCCGGTTGCCTTCGCTGTCTTGGCTTTACTTCCCTGTTTAGCGGCGTCTCAGTCCGTCGCCCCACCACCGCAGCCGCTGCACCTGGTCGGGGACCACTGGACGCCCTATGATCCTCCGGCGGATTTCCCGGAGGGGAGTCAGGTTCATACCATCGTCAAGGGTGACACCCTATGGGATCTCGCACAGACCTACCTCGGAGATCCATACCTGTGGCCCCAACTCTGGGAGCGTAACCCCTACATCAGGGACTCCCATTGGATCTACCCCGGTGACCCGGTGGTCATCGACCTGGCCGTTGTGGAACCGGAGCCGGTTGTCGAAGAGGTGGTTCCCGAAGAGGTTGTCGCACCTCCACCAGAGCCGGAGGAGGTCGTCGGAGGGGTACCCCACCCCTTGGCCTCATCAGCTGAGATCTACTGTTTCGGCCGGTTGATAAAGGACGAGTCGATCTTTTCTTTCAGCATCAACTCCGCCGAGAGGATCCAGTTCCAGGATCACTATTCGGAAGGCGATGTCGTCTATGTCGACGGGGGCGCTGAGCAGGGAATCAAGGCCGGAGACCGCTTCTTCATCCTCCATCGCGCCGAAAAGATTCGGCTTCAGCACCCCGTATCCGGGAGCTCCATCGGCCATCCCTATCCCTATGTCGGGCAGCTCAAGATCCTCTGTGCCCAGGAGAATTCGTCTATTGCCGAGATTACTTTCGCCTGCGACTTCGTCTCGCTGGGCGACGTACTCCTTCCCTTCCGCCCGATCCCGATTCCACTGGTCATCGACCCGGACCCCACAGACCGGTGCGATGCGGCAAACGGGAAGGCCACCGGATACGTCATCTACTCCAAGGACTTTGTCATGACGAGTGGAATCGGCCAGGTTTTGATGATTGACCTGGGCGAGCCTGAAGGCCTGTACCCCGGTCAGTTTGCGACGATTTTCAGGGACAATCCCGTCGAAGGAATGCCCCGCCTGATCGTCGGTGAACTCGGCATACTGACGGTGGAGGAAGAGTATTCGACAGCCATCATCACCCGCGGATGGTCACCAATATTGATGGGAGACAGGGTTGAGTTGAAGTAGGTTGGAAGCTGTCAGCTGTCAGCTCTCAGCTAATGGCTCGATGCCGTCTTTTGGGTGTGAGTGGCTAGCATGTCAACCTTGCCCTCATGGGTCTTTGATGAGGCGGACCGTGCATTCATGGACGAGGCGTTGGTCGAAGCCACCGCCGCCGGTGCTCGGGGGGAGGTCCCCGTTGGTGCGGTCCTGGTTTCTGGCGGCGCCATCATCGCCCGCTCCGGCAACCGTCGGGAAGAACTTCAGGACCCGACCGCCCACGCCGAAATTCTGGTTCTGGGCGCCGCCGGAAGAAAGAATGGAGACTGGCGCCTCGAGGATGCGACCCTTTACGTCACTTTGGAACCCTGCCCGATGTGCCTCGAAGCTTGCCGGCACGCGCGACTCTCACTGATCGTCTGGGGTGCTCCCGACCCGGTGATGGGCGCCTGTGGTTCGGTTCTCGACGCCGCCGAGGACCCCCGTTTGCACCCCCCGATCGCCCAGCGGGGAGGCCTGTCGGCCGACGCCGCATCCAAGCTTCTCAAAGAGTTCTTTGCCAAGAGACGCCTTTCGTCGTAGAATGCCCCCCCCCGTGTGGAGAGGTGCCGGAGTGGTCGAACGGGGCGGTCTCGAAAACCGCTGACCTTTCACGAGGTCCAAGGGTTCGAATCCCTTCCTCTCCGCCAGGTCTTTGATAGAGGTATTATTGAGGTACGGAGAGGTGTCCGAGTGGCCGAAGGAGCACGCTTGGAAAGCGTGTGTGGGGGCAACTCCACCGCGGGTTCGAATCCCGCCCTCTCCGCCATTGTTGTCAGAGCCCCTGATGGAGTCTGGGCCCTGCGCATTGCCGCTCTTCGAACCGTGTCAGGCCCGGAAGGGAGCAGCACTAAGGGGAATACGGCGAGTGCCGCAGGTCACCTGGGCTCCATCAGGGGCTC
>JAUWTC010000225.1 GCA_030609785.1 Holophagae bacterium | reverse complement strand
TTGAAAGCCGAAACGGCGGCCCACAGGCTCGCCGAGGTGAACGCCGAGATAAAGCTGGAACCTATCGTCGCCGAGATAACACCCTCAACCGTCGACGATCTCCTCAACGGCGTTGACCTCGTGCTCGATGGCCTGGACACCATGGCTGCACGCTACCTTGTCAATGACGCCTGCCGACGGGCCGGACGCCCATGGGTCTATGCCGGGGTTGACGGCGCCACGGTTTCGGTGGCCGCTTTCGGGCCGGCCGGCCCCTGTCTCCGCTGCCTTTGGCCGGAACTCATTGACTCCACAGAGGCCAGGCCGGCACGCCCGGCGGTCATCAACACCGCCCCTGCCGCAGCCGCGGCCTGGCAGGTGACCGAGGCCCTGCGCCTGCTGACCGACAGCGCACCGCGCCGGCTGCTGTTCCGAGGCGATCTATGGAATGGGACCATGAGCCGCATCAAACTGGTTCAAGATCCTGAGTGCACTGGCTGTGGGGTGGAGCGAGACCCCTAACCTAGAGGAAGAAGTCAACGCAAAGGCGCAAAGACGCAGAGGCGCAAAGGCATGAAAAAGAGAGATTTGAGCAGTGTTTGATTGCGCGCCAGGTCAGACAAAGCTGACAAACTCAGGACGGCCGTCCCCATCTCACGTCCCGGGCCGAGGGATGAGAGGCCAAGATTGTCAGAGTTGTCTGGCCTGGCACCTATGGTGGCATACCTCTTGCGTACCCTCCCGCCGAAGGAGCCAAAATGAAACAACTGTCAACGACAATCCTCTTTGCACTCGTAGCCTCAACCACCTTCGCCGCCGACCAACCACCACTGGAGGTCTTCGAACAGGTAGCCAAGGCCGTCAACCAGCTTGAAAGCGAAGACTTCTCCGGGGAGTTTACCCGTACCCAGCACATGGTCGTTTCAAAGCTGAACGGTCAGGTCAAGAACGACGAGACCGTAGTCGAGCGAGTGACTCGTCGAGCAGGCGAAGCCACGGTGACTTCAATCGTGAGCGCAACCAGAAACGGCGAAGATACCACCGAAGAAATAGCTCGGGAGCTTCGAGAGAGAGAACAGGAAAAGACCGGAAAAAAGACTGAAGACGAAGGCAAGTCTGTGAGCGTAGAGGTGGATCTGCCCGATGCGGAGAGCTTTGCAAACTACCGATTCGGCACACCTGAGTCTCTTGGGAACCTGCTCGTATCGTCGTTCGAGCCGTCCCCCGATTCAGACGCCGAGGAGGGCGCGGTCAGGGGTCGGGTGGCGTGGAACCCAGAGACCCTCGACCCCGCGTGGATGGAGATCACACCGCTGGAAAATCCCACAATGGTGAAAGAAATGGAACTCCGCTTCGAGTTCGCCAAGATTGGTGAGCACATCTATGCCAAGCGAATCCTCACGGAGGCCGTCGGCGGACTGTTCTTTATCAAGCGTGCCATCGTGGCAGACATGGTCGTGTCAGATGTCGTAGCGTATTGAGAGCTGACAGGCTTTTCTAGCCCGCATTTCTCACCAACTTTCGTCGCGAGGCGCGGAATAATTTAAAAGTAATTTAAAAGGGACACTGAATAATTTACCCGACCATCGGCAGGAGTCTGCAAAACGAAATGTACAACCTCTTCAGGTCATGAGGGATCGCTTTGTAGCTCAGCCATGGGGCTACCCCCCCGCCGAAGCATTGACCAGCCACACCGTGTCGTCGGGTCCGAGCGGGGTTCGTTTGCCTTTCAATCGGGTGATTGCGCGCCCGTTGACCACGATGGCCGCGGCGCGCACGGTGTCCTCGAACGCCTTGCCCCACCTCTCGCGCCCGATGGTGAGGAGCTCACCGACGGTCGCCGCATCGATCTCGATCTCGGCCCCGATCTCCTGGGCCAGGTCGTAGGTTGGAATCAGAGTCGCCATTGGTTCACCTCAGTGTCGGATTTGAAGCCGTTTCAGGGTCTTCTCCGTCGGCATGCCGTCGGGGTCCCAGCCCCGCAGCCGATAGTAACGAGGCAGCATCGTGTCCAGCGGCACTCCCCGCTCCACCCCGCTGAAGGTGGATTCGTTGAGCAGCCGTGCGGGTAGAGTGTCGTCTGAGGCGGTGAAACCCTCCCGAACGTTGTACTGGCGCTCCATGTTGAAGACCCGCTCGCCGATCTCAATAAATTCGCCCAGGGTTACCCTACGACCAAAGATGTATGACAGGAACTTCTCAAACCACAGGACCTTGAAGGGCGCCTTGGTCTTCAGTGCCATGGTCAGGATCGGGCCGGAATTGAGCACGGCCTGGACCATGATTCGAGACACCAAGCCCTGCGGGTTGAGGCGATAGACAAAGGCGGGCACTACCGCGTAGGTGGCAAAGACACAGAAGACCGACGAGGACACGGCCGCCACAAGGTTCTGTTGCATGACCACCAGCTGCGGCTTGGCACGGACGGACAACGGGTCGATGCTCAGGGGTCCGGTGGCTTCGAAAAACATGGTGGAGCCCTGGACATGGCAGCCGCCCCGATTGGTGGTGGCGTACTCCAGACCCTGTCCGTAGCACCCGCGCGGATCGTACGACGGCAGTTCGAGACCCTTCACGTGGATGGCGTACTCCTTGCCGCCGTACTTCTCGGACATCCGCTTGACGCCGTCGGCGAGATCGTCTCCGAGGCCACGCCTGTGGGCAATGTCCCGCACGAGATCACAGATTCCCTCGTGGCGATCGAAGGAAAGGTCGCTGGACAACAGTCCCCGCTGGGTCAGCTCGGTCGCAAAACCGATGCTTCCGCCGGTAGAGATACTGTCCATCCCCATGTCATCGCAAATCTGGTTCAACTCCAGTACCAGCTTGAGGTCGAAGTTCCCGAGGTTGGCGCCCATCAGGCCGAGGGTCTCGAACTCTGGGCCTTTGGTGATCTTGCCCTTGAGCTTCACGCTTCTGCCGCAGACAATGGGACAGTTGATGCAGCCGGTTCGCTTCTCCATCTCCTCGGCAGCCAGCTTTTCACCTGAGATGTTCACTGCCCGGCGATCGGTGCCTCGTTGAAAATTGTTGACCGGCAAAATGTTACGCCCTGCGGTGACGTTGACCAGATTGGCCGTGCCCAGGCGGGGGAGTACGTCCCCTGTCATCGGGTGGGAACGCAGATATTTGTTGATCGACGTCTGCAGCTTGCTGAAGGTGGCATCGTCCATGATCTCCACCTTGCGCCGCCCTGTAGCGATCACCGCCTTGAGGTTCTTCGAACCCATGACGGCGCCGCAGCCGGTTCGTCCGGCGAGCCGCTCGTCACTGACGATACAAGCGTACCGGACGAGGTTCTCGCCCGCCGGGCCGATGACCGCCTTGCCGAAGGCCTTGGGCAGGAGTTCCTGGGTCTCCTCCGCCCCTTTGCCCCAGAGGTGGCCGGCATCCTTCACCAGGACGTCGTCTTCGGTGATCTCCAGATAGACCGGGTGGTCCGCACGGCCCCGAATCAGCAAAACATCAACTCCGGCCTTCTTGAGCTTCGAGGCGAACGAACCGCCGCATGTGGAGTTGGCGATCGCCCCGGTGAGCGGCGACTTGGTGGTCACCACGAATCGGTTGGACTGGGGGGCACGAGTGGCGGTCAGTGGGCCGGTCGAAAAGATCAGCACCATCTCGGGGTCGTAGGGATCCAGACCCGCCGGGGTGTGGTCGTAGAGGAGGCGCGTGCCGATGCCCTTACCGCCCAGGTACAGCGTGCGGTCCTCGTCATCGATGGGAAGCTCGCTGACCCGTCCACTGGACAGATCGACGTCCAAGGACCTGTTCATATACCCGGCCATCAACGGTTTTTCCATCGCCTGCTCCCTTCGGATCCGCGAAAGAACAACTCCGCGTTTTTGCGTCCGGGGTCATCATAACCCGGCGGAACCGGAACCAAAAAGTCCGGCCTTCGATGAAAGCTATCGGCAGAGTCTGTCGGCAGATTCACCACAGAGACACAGAGAGCACAGAGGAACACGGAGGGCAACCCGAGGGTGCCCCCCACAAATAGACAGTGTCTCTTACTCGGGCGCGGGCGAGTGGACAGAGTGGACGATCTGGACGTTGTGGACAGTCCACGGAGTCCACTCCGTCCATGTCCACTTCGTCCACCACGTCCACAATGTCCATCTTTAGGGCATCATGTAAACTGGCCGGGATGGGTACGTCTACGGCAGGCAACAGGAGGTTGTTGATGAGAACGAGGCGTTTAATGGTCACCAGCATTCTGCTTTTCGGTTCACTCTGGGGGCTTGCCGAGTTGGTGCTGGCCCGGTTGAATTTCTCTACCATTTCGACGGCTCCGCTGCTGACCGCCGCAGGTATCTTCTTCCTGGTGCTGAGTCGCCAGGTCTGCGATGTGCCCGGCTCTTCGCTTCTGCTTGGGGCTCTGGCGGCCGGGTTCAAGTTCCTCAATCAACCCTTCTTCGGCTGTCAGTTCGCCGCGGTTCTGGTACTGGCCGGCACGTTCGAACTCCTCTTTACCGGTTACAGGTTGTGGGAGAAAAACAGGGCCGCGCAGAACAACGAGAGACTGGGTGGAATCCCCATCGCTCGAGCGGCCGCGGTAGCCTTTCTTTCTTTTTCTTTTTTCGTTCTGCTTGCTCGTTTCGGCCTCCAAAATCCTTTCTGGATCGATGGCGGCCTGGAGAAGATGGTGCGATTCGCGGTTCTTGAGGGGAGCGGCGCAGCGCTGTTGGCCGTTCCGAGTGCCTGGGCAGCCCTGAGGCTGGCGCCTCACCTGCTTGCTGCTGAGCAGTCCTGGGGCACTGCGCGCTGGTTGGCCTTTCGTCTCGCCGCGCTGGGTTCTGGAGCTACCGGTGTCGTCGTCGCTTTGACGTTACGTTAATACCCAGCATCACAAGCGGGGCGGGAGCCCCGCGCTCCATAATGCAGACCCAGCGAGGTTATCCTTCTCCAATTTGTAGCTGTTTCTTGATTCTTGCAAGCAGCTGAGCTGAAAGCTGACGGCAGATACCTACCCGGCCGCAACTAATTCCGAAGAGACAGCCCACTCACGGTGTGACGATGTTGAAGTAGGGATCGAAGGTCTCCAAATTGGCCAGGATGACGCCCAGGCTTCCGGCATCCCCGTCGATCTTTATCTTCCCAGATTGCACGAGTTCGGCAAAGGTGGCCCTTTGGCCCAGGAGTGCAGTGAACGCCTGCGTGCTGAGGCGATAGGTGGCATCAGCATTCTTGAGAACGCGGCCCTTGGTGTTGTTCAAGGGCATTTGCCTGCAGGGTCTTTGCCTCCGTGTTTTCCGGATCGGCAAAGACCAGGTGATTGACCACCTCTGCGACCCAGCGGAATTCTCCTGCGTCGTAGGCCTTCTGAGCCATCTGCAACA
>JAUWTC010000230.1 GCA_030609785.1 Holophagae bacterium | reverse complement strand
GAAAGACCAAGATCAAGTTCCTCTTCTTCTTTTTCGTGACGCCGAAGTTCTTCGATGCCCCGGCGTGGCTGATGTTGCCCCTGTGGCTCTTGCGTGAGGTTTTCTACGGCCAGGCGGTCGACTTCGGAGGGGGCCAAGGCTCGGGCGTCGCCCACTGGGCGCACGTGGCGGGCTTTGTTTACGGCCTGGTGATTGCGGCCGGCGTCAAGCAGATGAAGTTTGAGGAGAAATACGTCGAGACCGCCTTGGATGCCAAGCTCGAACACCATCAGGATCTGGATCTCGAGGAGGCCCTGGAGGCCCGCCAGAACGGTCAGATGGAAAAGGCCGAAGAAATCCTGCTGTCCCAACTCAAGGTCAATCCCGGCGATTTTGACGTTGCGATGGCCTACTGGGATGTCCGCCGGGATATTGGCGACGTCGCCCCGGCAGTTCCCTTTGTCCTGAGGGTCTTTCGTGATGCTCTGCGAACAGACCAGCGTGACCTGGTGGCGCAGCAGTGGCCGGAGATCGTCGAGATGGCCCCGCCCGGGTCGATAGACCCGGCCCTGGTGGCCAGGGTTGCGGAGACCTTGGGAGACGAGTTGGGGGAGACCGTCCTCCAGGCGACCATCGACGCAGGCGCCGCCGGTGTGACTCCGGCAACGCCTGCCGGGGTCCTGGCCCGCCTGACCCGTGTCGGGTCGGTGGCCAAGGCGTCCTCGGCCCGGGGTTTGGCCGAACAGGCGCTGGCGTCAATGGATCTTCCCGACGAGACCAGGGCCGAGATCGAAGGGCTGTTGGCCGGTCCCCTTGGCTCGGTCGCGCCCGCCACTCCGTCGGCGGAACCGGCCCCGGCAACCGTGGCGGCGCCGGAGGGCGACCAGGGCGAGGCGGCGGATGAGGCCGTCGAGGAGCCGCGTACCCTGGCGCCGGAAGACCATCAGTTGGAGATCATGGAGGCAGTGCCGACTGCCTGGGAGGACGGTGTCTTGACCCTGTCGATCGGTGGACAGAGCCGGCCGATGAGCCTGAGCCAGGTACAGGCGATTGCTGTCGGCGGCATCGTCGAGCCCGGTCGGGCACCCTTCGTAATGGTTGATCTGATGCTCGACGCCCCATGGAGCAAAAGGGTGAAACTCAGGGTCGTGCGGCTGTGCAGCACGGCCTTCGATCCTTCAGGCCTGGCCGAGGGTCCCGACCCGATGAGCTGTTTCAAGCAATTGTTGGTGGAGATGTTCGAGGTCTCGGACGCAGCCCCCTTGCCCGATCCCGATGCTGCGGTGGGAAACCCCTTCCAGCGTTTCTCGACTATTGGGGAATATGAAGTCGAGGTTCTCGGCCTCACATCATGATCATCCGCTTGCCTTTTGGGCAGGGCGCCGTCCCGGTCGATCTCAGGGGCTTCCGGATCCGTCCGCTTCAGCCCGAGGGACCACGTGGCCGGCCTGACCCTGCCCAAATGGTTCTGGACGCTGTTGCACGACCACTTTCGGGGCATTCTCTCGAGGTTCGCGCCCGAGCTGCCGGAAATGTCGTCGTTGTCGTACCTGACGGGACGCGGTCGGCCCGGATTCCGGACATCCTTCCGGCCCTGTCGCAGGCGCTGACTGACTGGGGTATCGCGCCGGTTCGGCAGACGGTCGTCGTGGCCTGCGGCACCCATCCGCCCGCCCCACGGGAGGCACTCGATTTCATCGTCGGATCGTTGGACCCCAGCGTGACTGTTATCCAGCATGATGCACGTGACGCCTCGGCGTTGGTGGTAGCGGGTACGGTCAGGGGGGGCGGGGTGATCCGCCTGCATCGAAAGGTCATGGAGGCTGACCTGCTGGTCACAATCGGGGCCGTTCGCCACCACTATTTCGCGGGTTTTGGAGGGGGTCCTAAGATGGTCTTCCCCGGTGTGGCGGGCTATGAGGAGATTCAGGCCAACCACGCGCGGGTCTTTGACTTCTCGGGAACGGGCTCCATGCGCCGTCCGGAGTGCGAGCCGGGTCGGCTCGACGCAAATCCTGTCGCCGAGGAGATAGGGGAGGCGGCGGATCTGCGGAGGCCGGATATTGCTGTATGCCTGGTGCCGGGGATTGACGGGGGCGTTGCCAAGGCCGTGGCGGGACCCTGGCGGGAGGCCTTCGGCGCAGCCGTGACTCTGGTTCGGGAGATTTTCGAAGTGTCGGACGGGGCCTTTGATCTGGTGGTCGCTTCGGGGGGCGGTGCACCGGCGGACGATACTCTTATCCAGGCACACAAGGGGCTGGACGCGGCATGTAGATTTGCCCGGCCGGGCGCCGAAGTCCTTTTTCTCGCGTCGATGGCCGGGGGCCCGGGTTCCGACGCCATCAGACCCTTCCTCGAGGACCCGCGGCCGGATTCGATTCTTGAACGGTTGGCGGGCCGGTGGGTGCAGTACGGGCACACGACCTTTCGCCTTGTCGAGAAGACCGCGCGGCATCGCGTCAGCCTCCTGACCGAGGCCCGATGGAAGGGGTTGGAAGGCCTGGGTTTCGTGCGGGTCGCCACGGCCGACGAGGTCGTCGATCGCTGGCGGGAGGAATTTCAAGGCGCTACCGTTGGTGTAATGACCGGTCCGGCGGTGTATCCGACAAATTTCTCCTAGAAATTTCTAGAAATTTGAATGCTACAATCCCTCGGCGGTCGGCTGGAATTGCCGGCATAGGAGGTTTTGATGAAGAGATTTCAATGGGCGGCCCTTCTGACCGTCCTAGTTATCACGGTGGCCGTGTCGTCGGCGGTGTACGCCGAGACCGAGCAAGCCGAAAAGGGTGCAAAGGGCTTCTGGGTCGAGAAGGCCCACATCGACATCGATCCGGTTGCGGCCGGCACCGACGCGGTGGCGACCTACGTCTTTCACAATGATACCGACAAGGAAGTCAAGATCATCAAGGCGAAACCCTCTTGAGGATGCACGGTTGCCGAGTTTGACTCGGTAATCCCGGCCGGTCGGTCGGGCAAGCTCGTTGCCAAGGTCCACACTCGTCCCACCCAAAGTGGCGCGCTCAGTAAATCGATCTCCGTGACGACCGACGCTCCGGAGGCCAAGAGCTTCAGGCTGTCGTTCAAATTCATGGTCGAAACCATGATTTCGATGAAGCCGCGCCCTCAGATTTTCGTCAACGCCATCATCGGTGATCCGGCCTCAGGGAGGATTCTGATGCACCGTACTGACGGCGAAAAGCTGGAGATCTCGGCGGTCCGTTACGAGAACCCCGACATCGAGGTCGTGGCGGTCCCCGTAGATCCGAAGGCTGAAAATCCGGCCGGCTTTACGCCGGAGCCGGGTGATGTCTGGCTGGTCGCGGAGGCTAAGGAGAGTGCCAGTCCCGGGAACCACTCCCTGAAGGTCTGGCTGACGACCAATCACCCCAAGATGACCGAGGTCGAGGTGCCGGTGACGTTCAGGATCAAGTCCTTGATCTCCGCGCATCCGGACCAGGTTCGGCTCTGGCTCCAGGACTCCGGCGCCGGCCCTCGGGGAACGCTCTTCCGCGTTATCCACAACGGGGGCGCCGAATTCGAAGTGACCTCGGTCGCCGTCGAGGACGAGGCGCTGGTCAAGGCGTCGTTGGTGGCCGAGGCCTCCGCGCGTATGCACAACATTCGGGTTGAAGTTTCGGCCGATGTCAAGGCAGCCGATCTGGGACAGAAGGGGAAGACGACCGAACTGGTCATCGGCACCTCTGACCCGAAACAACCCGAGATCCGGGTTCCGGTGCTGGTGGCCCAGCGCCGAGCGGTGACCCGGCCGGGGAGGGGCCCCGCGGAACTGCGGCCGTCGGACATCCAGCGAATGGGCGCCACCAAGGCGGTCGTGCCGCAGCCCCTGCCGACAGGGACTCCGGGGGTTGGGAAACACTAGCCGTCAGTAGGGGCGAAAGATTTTTCGCCCTTACAGGCCTGCCGTGACACCGGTAAACGGAAGTAAGTCTCCTCCGACGGGGCGTGCCAGAAGGCCGGGGATGGGATTTACGCTTTCCTGGAAAGCAGTGCCTTTACCTTTTGCCAAGCATTGCTCGGGCTTTTACACGAATCATCAATGAGGTATGTGTTACCCCACAATCGTTCATGGGTCTGTATTTGTTCCTCAACAATGTCTTTCCCGGCTCCACTCTCAACTAGAGCAAGGATTACCGCAGCAGAGGCAAGATATTTTTCATACAGCGGTCTATCCTCGGCCCGCTTCGTTGACTGGGCTGCATCATTAAGCTTTAGAATATATGTGGCGAGTTCCTTCTTCATATTTCTTTCTTTTGTCTTCTGACTATCATTCATACGCCATACGCCCGTGTTGACGGGTTGCGGTTGAGTCTGGTTGATACTTCCTGGAGTAGCACGCCTCCAAGTTCAATAATACCATGTGGATAGGTGCGTGATGATGCTGGCGCTGCCGCCGTCCCTGCGGCTGACGCTGAAGCTGCCCATTGGCCCTGCGCCTGATCTTCATCCCCGGCCTTCTGGAGTGCCTCCGGCCCTCCAGCTCGGCGCATTTCCCGGAGGGGCAACATTTTTGAATCTGGGGGAGTGCCGCCCCTCCGGGGAATGACCTCGGCGGCCTACGGCGTTGGCCGAGACTCGTCCACTGAGGGTGTCGCCGTGGGTTGCCCGGTGTCGGCTTTCATCGCGACGGCGGAATAGTCGGGAGTTCTGCCCGATGAAGAAAGCCGCACCCGGCACGCCCCGTCGGAGAGGGGGCGCTCTTGGTTTTTGACGTCTCGGTCGTCCTGGCACGTCCCGTCGGAGAGGGCGCGCTCGTGGTTTTCGACGTCGCGGCAGTCCTGGCACGTCCCGTCGGGGTTTCCCTCTGGGTCTCTGCGCCTCTGCGTTTTCTTTCTCCCGTGGCTGCTGCGGGGGCCTTGGGTCTGAGCACGGGCGGGCACGGGGACCCGCCCCTACAATGCCGTCAACCTGAACCATGCCTCGAAAAATCCGTATCTCTATTAGACGGATCTTCATGCGCTCGAAGCTCATTTCGCCGTACAATAGGGGCCGTTCGAGAGGGACAAAGGGGAAGAATAATGGCACAAGGGTCTGAGACGATTGCTGCGGAGTCCTTTTGTGTTGTCGAAGGCGTTCGCCATGTCTACAAGGGCGGGACGGTCGCGCTCGATGGCGTCGATCTCAGGATTGGAACCGGCCTATTTGGCCTCCTGGGACCCAACGGCGCCGGCAAGAGCACCTTGATGCGGATCCTCTGCACACTGCTGGTCCCGACGGAGGGTCGTGCATCGGTTGGCGGCTACGATGTATGCACTCAGCGGGACGCCGTCCGCTCGTTGATCG
>JAUWTC010000044.1 GCA_030609785.1 Holophagae bacterium | reverse complement strand
TTCGGAGAGAAAGTCATGGATCCCGTGCTGAGAAGGCAATCGGCCGGTCAGGAGGCTGGTCCGTGCCGGAGAGCACACCGGTGACGGGCTGGTGGCGTCGGCCATCAGGACGCCGGATTGGGCCAGTCGATCGAGAGCCGGCGTGTCGACCTCTTCATTGCCATAGGGGCCGGCGGCCCACTGACCGTGGTCATCAGCGAGGAAGAGCACGATGTTGGGTGGCCGGGTCGAGACATGGTCGCCCTCTTGGGGCGGATTTTCGCAGGCGAGTGCGGTGATCACGAGGATGGTGGCGATACAAATGATCAATGCTCGGTTGTGATCGGGTCGTGTCGTCATCGTGAACTCCTGCCGCGATGGTAGCATCGGTGAACTCGGGTGCAACCAATGACTCGGTAGCGGCATAAGGCTACCAATTGGAGGTGCACATGAAGCGTGCCCACATCGTTCTGACCCTGATTCTGACAACTCTGTAGATTCCGGCTGTGATGGTGTCCACCATCTGAAGGACACCAGACGTAGCCTTTCCCCGGCCAGCAACGTAGACTTGAGAAATGAATCCACTGGTGTCGCCTGTGGTTAGCCGGGTTGCTTGCCTGTGCGTTGCCGCCATCTCGGCGTTACCGTGGTCGGTCCCGGGATACTGTGAGGACTTCCAGGAGCGGCGCTTCACACGGATCGATACGACCCAGGGCCTGGCGCACAACAGCGTATATGACATTCTTCAGGATCGCAGAGGCTTCTTGTGGTTCGCCACCGAAGACGGCCTCAGCAGATACGACGGCTACACCATGACAACTCTTCGTCACGATCCCTTCGATCCGGGGACTTTGGCCGACAGTGATGTCAACGAAATTTCCGAGGACTGTTCGGGCGCCTTATGGATAGGCTCGTGGGGTGGTGGTCTGGACCGACTCGACCCTGAGACCTTCGAAATCACTCATTTTCAGCATGATCCGCGCCGGTCCGCAGGTTTGTCGGACAACAGGGTTCAGGCTCTCTTCGAGGATGCCAACGGTGCCTTGTGGATCGGGACCTATCGAGGAGGCCTCAACCGTCTTGGAGCGGAAGGCGGGGATTTCGATCACTTCAGACAGGAAGCGGGTGATTCTGGGAGCTTGAGCCATGACCGAGTGTGGAGCATCACTGGGGACAGTGAGGGCTATTTGTGGGTCGGGACCGAAGATGGCCTGTGTCGGTCTGAGGAACAATCGGCGCGTTTTTCCAGATTCCTGGGCGACTGGATGTCGGGTCGGGTGAGGGTCCTCAGTCCGGCTCGGGGCGGCGGGCTCTGGGTTGGGACCGAGGGAGGCGTTTTCCGCCTGCGCCCGAGACAGATGGGAGATGAGGTTCGAGGGTCGGATCGGGAACTCGTGCCGGGAACCCTGGACATGACCTGTACCGCCCTGTTGGAGGACGGCGAGAACCGACTGTGGATCGGGACCAAGGACCACGGACTCCTGTGTTTCGACCAGCAAACCGGTGTGACCATTGGTTTTGAAAACCGGAGTTCGGACCCCTTTAGCCTCAGTCACAACGATGTTCGGGCATTATTGATTGACAGGTACGAAAACCTCTGGGTTGGAACTCGGGGGGGCGGTGTCAATAAATTGGACCTCAAACCGAGGAAATTTCCCAGGGCCCTGTCCGGACAGAGTGGGTTCTTCCGAGAGAGTGTGTGGGCCTTTGAGATCGATGGCCGGGGGAATCTGTGGGTCGGCACCTCGGAGGGGCTGCATCGATTCGGCTCGGGGAGCGGCCAGGCGGAGTCTTTCACCCATGACACGACCGATGATACGAGCCTCAGTTATCAGAAAGTGCGGGCTGTCCTCCAAGACAGTGCAGGTCATCTGTGGATCGGCACCAACGGAGGTGGGCTGAATCTCTATGATCCGAACAGTGGAGGATTTGTTCGATTTCGCAACCGACCGGAAGATAGGGACAGCCTCGCTTCAGACAATGTCCTGGTCCTTTCACAGGCATCGGACGGCGGTCTTTGGATCGGAACCGACGGTGGCGGTCTGGATTATCTCGAGCCGGGTTTCAGTACCTTTCGCCACTATTCGAATGACCCGGAAGATCCGGCCAGTTTGAGTGACGATTCTGTCACTGCAGTTCTTGAAGATCGTGCGGGAGACCTATGGGTTGGGACCGCCGGTGGTGGGCTGAATCGAATGAAATCAGATGGCTCGGGCTTTCGCCGCTACCGCCAGGCGAGTATGGGTTCGTTCGGTCTTTCAAACGACAATATTCTGTGCTTGCATGAAGCCGGTGACGGCGTCCTGTGGATCGGAACGCATGCCGGGCTGAATGGTTTTGATCGGCTTTCCGAAACAATCGAGGTCCTGAGTGAAAGGGACGGTCTCCCGAGCAATGTCATCTACGGGATCCTGGAGGACGACGAGGGTTTTCTCTGGCTCACCACGAACCAGGGCCTGGCCCGGCTGGACACGTCAACACGAGAGTGCCGAACCTACGGCGCCGATGACGGCCTCCAGTCCCTCGGCTTTAACGAGGGTGCAGCACACCGTGGTAACGATGGAACGATGTACATCGGAGGAATCAACGGATTCAACCTTTTCTCCCCGAATAGAGTTCGCGACAATCCCCATGTTCCCGAGGTGCTGATCACCGGCATGAGTATTTTGAACCGGAAGCAGGAATTCGAACGGGTCTTATGGGCACTCGAGGAGGTGGAATTGTCGTGGTCGGATACGACCTTCACCTTCAATTTCGCCGGCTTGGAGTTCACCGCCCCGGAGAAAAATAGATACAGATATTGGATGGAGGGATTCGACAGGGAATGGATCCAAGTGGACCAACGGCGGCACGCGACCTACACCAATCTCGACCCCGGACTCTACGTCTTCAGAGTTCAGGCAAGCAACAACGATGGGATGTGGAGCCCGGAAGGAGCGTCCATCCGGGTCAGGGTCTTACCGGCTGTGTGGCAAACGTGGTGGTTCCGGTCGGCGGCGGGTCTGGCGTTTCTGATTCTCCTTGCCGGTGCATATCGCCTCCGGACTCGTGCCATTCGTCGGCGGAACGAAGACCTGGAAAGTCTGGTGGAACGCAGAGAACAAGCCGAGGCAGAGGTTCGGCGGTATGCGGAGGAACTGGAGCATTCGACTCTGCACGACGGACTGACGGGCCTGCCAAATCGGGCCCTCTTTCTTGACCGGATTCAAGTTGTCATGGACCGATCCCGGCGCGATGAGGCCCTGGTCTTTTCCGTCATGGTTCTCGACCTCGATGGATTCAAGCTCGTCAACGACAGCCTCGGCCATGCGATCGGCGACGAGTTGTTGAGAGCGATTTCTCAACGCGCTGAGAGTAAATTGCGCCCTGGGGATTCGCTGGCTCGACTGGGCGCCGATGAATTTGCCCTGCTCCTGAGTAACGTGGGAGACATCACGGTGTTGATGCACCTTCTGGAGCGAATCCACAGCGCTCTGGACGATCCTTTCATCGTTCGCGGCCACGAGATCTACACGACGGTCAGCATTGGAGTTGTCGTCAGTAGCAAAAGCTATGGTGGACCGGGGGAAATGCTTCGGGATGCCGACACCGCCATGCACCGAGCCAAAGCGGTTGGGCGCGGAACCCACGTCATTTTCAACCCTGAAATGCATGTCGAGGCTTCGTTCGCCCTGGAAATGGAGGGGGCCTTGCGGCGAGCGATCGATCTCGATCAGTTTGTCCTGGAATTCCAGCCGATCGTTGATATCCGAAATGGTCGGCTGGCCGGTTTCGAAGCCCTGATCCGGTGGCAGTGTCCAGAACGTGGTCTGGTCTTTCCCGAGAAATTCCTGTCCCATGTATGCGATGGGGGGTTTTCCATTGGGATCGGTGACTGGGTCGTGCGGCAGGCCTGTAAGCAGGCCGGCCTGTGGCAGAAGATCAGCCCGAACGAACCGGTTTCCGTCAGCGTCAACCTCTTCAGCCAGCAAGTTTCTGATGAGAGGCTGGTTGACCTGGTTACCGATTCCCTGAGGGCGGCCTCCTTGGATTCGCGTCTTCTTCAACTGGAGATCACAGAAGACGTTCTCATCGACGCGCCCGGCTCGGCGATCTCGGTGCTGTCCGAGTTGCGCGCTCAGGGGCTCAAGGTCCTGCTTGATGATTTCGGTACCGGGTATTCTTCGTTGAGTTATTTGCAGCACTTTCCCGTTGACGGCCTGAAAATTGATCGTTCGTTTGTCAGTGGGATGATGTCCATGCCGGACAGCGCGAAGATCGTTGAATCAATCATTTTCCTGGCCAAGAGTCTCGACAAGGAGGTCATCGCCGAGGGAGTAGAGTCCAGGGAAACGATGATGAGACTAAGAGATCTCGGCTGCCGCTTCGCCCAGGGTTTCTTCTTCGGACGGTCTCTGAGCGGGGAAGCTGCGACGCTCTTGGTGGAGCAGGCCCAGACTTGGTCGTTTGACGAGGTCTGATCAGGTCGCGAAAACAGTCACCAGTGGGCTTAGAATACTGGGGCGGGTCAGGAATTCCGCAGTGTGTGCTTGTGCTTTCGCGCCATTTCTGCCCCCTTGCCCTGTGTTACCATCCGCCGAATGGAATATGAAACCGGACAGACCGTCGACCCTGATCGGAGCCCCCGCCCCGATTCCGGCCAACTGGGAAAATCGGGCCTTTTGTCTTTTCCTCGCAGCCGGATCCTGATCGCCGGCGGGGTCTTCCTTCTGGTATTGCTGGCGCTGCTGCTGGCCAGAGACCCCGGGTCGCAGGTTTTCAAGATCTACCTCACCGAACCCGGCGCCTATCGGGTCACCTACGAAGACCTTCAGGAAGCCGGGCTCAAGGCCGGCAGGATCGGCTCGCAGGATTTTGCCCTCACCCACCGTGGCGCAGAGGTGCCGATCTGGGTCGCCGACGGCGACGACGGCCGCTTCGGCCCGGGTGATTGGATCGAGTTCGTCGGCGAGCGGTTGGCGGGGCATCGGTCGTTTCATAACGAGTACACCCTCCTCAACGTCTATCATCTGGCTCTCGACGGGTCCCAGGGTCTGCGGATGTCGTCGCCGGCGCTGCCGCAAGCGGCGATCAGGGCGGTGGAACCGGCGCATCTGGAAGTCGAAATGCACGTGGAATTGAACAACTTCATGGTGCATTTCTCGGGGCCCGACGGCGAATCTCCAGAGCCCCGGTTCTGGGAACGCCTCAGTCACATCGATCCCGAACCCTTCCGGCACGAATTCCGGTTGGGGCGTTTCAGGGCGGGCTCGAAGCCCCTTTCCCTGGCTGTTCAGCTGCGGGGATGGTCAACCGCCAGCCGCAGGCAAAGAGGGTCGATTCCCGATCACCGGGTTGAGCTCTTTCTCAACGGCCAGTTGATAGGCTTCGGCGAATGGGACGGACGCGAGAGCCACGTGATCGAAGTGGCGGAGGTCCCCGCTGAGCTGGTCAAGCCTGAAGCTCTCAATATTCTGGAGCTCAAAGTCCCCCGGCGCCAGCTGCCCACCTCGACCGATTCGTTGATCGATATGGTGCTACTCAACTGGATCGAGATTCGCCATCCCCCTCCGGAAGCCCACTCTGAGTCTGGCGGGTCGTGGATTGGCTCCGAGCCGCAGCGTCTCGTCTTGGCCCAGCCCCTCTCAGGCAGTCGCCGTTCCCCAGCGAAGGTTCGCCTCACCTCCGCTCTCGGGGCGCCCTTGCTGGTCTACGGTGCTGGGGGGTCGCGCTTCGACAGCCGCAACATGGAGATCGAGAATTTCCAAGAAACATCCCTCTATCATTTCTATGTGCCACCTGAGGAGTCCGTTTTCTATGTGGTCAAGACCGAGACTGCGCTCCTGCCCCCGGTCGCCGTCGAGCTCGAACGCCCTTCCCGCCTCAGGGATAACTCTCGCCAAGCCGACTACATCATCATTGCCCATCCGCGATTGCTCCGGGCTATTGAGCCGTTGGCAGCATTTCATCGTCGGCGGGGCCTCGAAGTGGCTGTCGTGGCGGTAGACGACATTTACGACGAGTTCAACGACTCGATCGTCCATCCCGGCGCCATTCGCGATTTTCTGAAGTTTGCCTACCACGAGTGGCAGGGCCCGGCTCCGCGATTTGTTCTGCTGGTGGGCGACGCCAGCTGGGATGCGGAGGGGATCGGCACCACGTACAAAGGTGGCGCGCCCTACTCTCCGGAGTTGACGTTGTCTCACCGCAACCTCATTCCGACGTCGGCTTACGAGGAGGGTTTCCGGGGGCACTCCGCGAGCGACAACTTCTTCGTTTCCGTGGACGGGGAGGACCATCTGCCTGATATGGCTATCGGCCGTTTTCCGGTCGCCGAGCCTGAGGAAGTCACAGCCATCGTCGATAAGAGCCTCCGGTACGGCAACCAAAGCGATGTCGGCCCGTGGCGTCGGAACATCCTGTGGCTCTCCGATATGAGTTCGTATATGCAGAATGCCAGCAACGACATTGCGGAAGCCGTAGCGACGAATGGCTATGCCTCGGTCAAGCTCTATCCAACCGAAGGTGAGGAGCCCACGGAACTCACCCAGAACCCCTTGCGGCATGCTCTCGATCGGGGCCAGCTCCTGGTTCATTTCTTCGGCCATGGCGCCCGCTATGTCTGGCGTACCGGTTCCGCGACCCACAAGAACAACTATGATCTCTTCACCTTCGACGACCTCCACGAACTCAAGCCGACGGCCAAACTGCCTCTGGTGCTCAGCATGACTTGTTGGTCGGCTCCCTTCGACCATCCGACAGCCGATTCGATTGGCGAGAGATTCTTGCGTCTCGAAGACCGAGGCGCCATTGGCTTTTTTGGCGCCAGCTGGAAGGTCAGCTCGAACCCGGAATATAGCGACCTGCTGATCGAAGAGCTGACCTCGGCCGGCACAATCGGCGAAGCGATACTCCACGCGAAGCGGCGGCTCAAGACCGAGGGTCAGGTCGAGAAATATAATTACCTCGGAGACCCTGCGCTTAAATTGGCGATTCCGAAGTACTCGCTCGAGATCGCCGAAACGGATAAGAGCGCCGAGGGGTGGGAGATTGTCGTGACCGTGTCCAAGGAGGGCTTTGCCGGCCGGGCCATCGTCGACTGGCTCGATAGTGCGGCGAAGGTTCTCCACAGCGAGGAGTTGGCGGTAACAGACGCGTGGCTCAGAGCGGGCTACCGGCCCGCCGGTGAAAAAGACGCGGTTGACTCGGTGCGGGTTTACGTCTGGAACGAAGAGGCCGGATACGACGGGATGGGTGCTTTCAGGCTCCGGTCGGATCAACTATCGCCGGACCTTGCACCTTGATGCTGAATCCTGTGGCCTGCCTAGGAGACCTGTGTCGTTGCCTCCCAGCCGGATACTGGTGAGAACTGCAGGCTGACGTCCCAGCTTCCAAGCTACCTAGCGTCCTAGCCCCCCAGTGTATTTGGTCGGATCGGGGATCCCGGCCTCTTCGAAGCCCCGGCGTCTCAGAATGCAGGAATCACAGCGCCCGCAGGCGAGTTTGGATGGCGTCGGGTCGTAGCAGGACCAGGTCAGACCGTAGTCCAGGCCGAGGTCGGTCCCGGTGCGGATGATCTCGGCCTTGGTCAGGTCGAGGAGCGGAGCATGGACGCGATACCTGACACCCTTCTCAGCCCCGGCGACGGTGGCGAGTGCGGCCATGCGTTCGAAGGCCTCCAGGAAGGCCGGCCGGCAGTCGGGGTAGCCGGAATAGTCGACGGCGTTGGCGCCGATGAACAGATCGGCGGCGCCGAGGACTTCGGCCAGACCCAGCAGCAGGGAGAGCATGACGGCGTTGCGGGCGGGCACGTAGGTGACTGGAACTTCGTCATTTACTTCGCGGTCCTTGGGTACGTCGATGGCGTCGGTCAAGGCCGAACCCCCGATCGTTCGAAGGTCCATCTCGACAGTGCGGTGGCTTGTCGCGCCCAGGGCCTTGGCAACCTGGCGGGCGGCATCCAACTCAATCCGGTGACGCTGGCCATAGTTGATCGTCAGGCAGTGGCAGACGCAGCCCCGGGCACGGGCGATGGCCAGGACCGTGGCGGAATCGAGACCCCCGGAGAGCAGGATGGCTGCGGGCAGGTTTCGTGACGTGCTCTCCATAATTGTGAGGATACCGTGATCTTGGTAAGTACCAAAGGGCGCTGGCGACCAACGCCCCTCCTGCCGCGGTCGCGGTTTGCTGACCCTGATTCCCAGCCCCGGCCTTCTGGAGTGTCTTCGCCACTCCAACTCGGTCGCTTCCCGGAGGGGCGTCATTTCAGGTGTCTGGAGAGCACCGCCCCTCCAGGAAACGGCCTCGGCGGCCTTCGGCGTTGGCCAAGATACGGTCGCTGAAGCGCTCGCCGAGGGTTGCCCCACACAGCCTTTCCCGCAACGACACAGCTACCGGGAAGTCTGCCGGAGGGAAAAGCTGTGTACGGCACGCCCCGTCGGAAAGGGGCGCTCTCATGGTTTGGCGTCTGCGTCGGCCCTGCCGATTGATTGTGGGCGGCGCCAAGTTGCTGGGTCAACGCCGGTTGACAGGGCCAGGAACTGCGACCGCTTCGGCAAATAAGAGCGCCAGATACCTCCGACGGGGCGTGCCTGGTACCTTTCCTACGCGGACTCTGAGGTCATCGATCGCGCAAGAATTAGGGAGCACTCCTCACCGACGGCGGTACAGTCTATGGCTTCACATCTCAGGGGTTGGTGCCGGCGGATCTCATGCCCAGCCACCCCATAACGATTGAACTCAGCAGCACTGGTTGTTGGCATGGCCGGTGCCTTTGGGTTTTTGTTCGCACTGGACATGCCAGCGATCAGTGACCGCTGCAGTGAGGCCTAGTCACAGTAGATTACGGAACTCCTGCGGAGTTAATCCAGCATCACGTGCAATCCCGCCCATGGTGAATGCATTGACCGGGTTATGCCGTGGGACGGTAACAATTCTCGCACCGTCAGTCATGACGATGTGGCCGCCCTGTCTGGCAATCCGAAACCCAGCCTTCTTAAGGGCACGGACCGCATCAAGGTGATTTACACCCGGAATCTTTGGCACGACCTATACCGCAACTTCGATTTCTCTGAGTTCGGCCTTTTCTGCCAACTCTTGTGCAACCTCTAGGTACTCAAGAATCGCTTCCCCAATATTCGAAAGTGCTTCTTCCTCGGTTCCCCCTTGCGACCAGCATCCTGGCAATCCAGGAACCGATACGCTGTATCCCTCTTCAGACTTTTTCAAGGCAACGTTGTATTTCATGCGGTCACCTCCCGCTCCCATTGTAACCCCTGAGGCGCTGGCATTGCCGCTGGATTGCCGGCCCATCAGCCGTCGACCAGTCGATTTGCGGGCAGCAACCAGCTCGCCTGATACCGACAAAAACTGCGCAGAGCTGCTCCGAAACCGATAGGACTCCTTCAAAACACCAAAGACTCAGCGCTCTCAGCTTGGGAAAACTTCGGCCTTGAAGGGAGGGGCCTCAGAGGTGTCAGGAATCATGTGGGCATCATTGAGACTTTTCATTCTGCGCTTGAGGCTGGAATCAAGTCGAATTCTGTGCACGCAAGAAAAACCACGCCGGACTTCGGCTGTTCAGGATTCATGACCATATTCTCAGGATAGTTGAAGGGCTTCTCGATCGGTTGATAGTCCGGGTGGTTGATAACAACCAGGTGGGCCCCTGGGACAGTTCCTTCAAGGTCAAATATCAACGCTACGGTTTCGTGGTCATCTTCGTATGGACCTCTGTTCCCAGTTATTCGAGATAGGACCCAAATCAAAATCTCCGGGGGTTTTTCAACAGTTTCAAGAGATCCGAGTGGTACACCATCAAGTGTAACTGTGGCTCCACCTAACTCCTCAACTCCGGTGACGATGAGCGCTTTGTCAGGTTTCTCAAGATCGTCCCCGCACCCAAAAAGAAACAGTAATGCAACGAGTAAGGAAATTGCGGTCGGTACGGTTGTGCGTTTCACAGGGGCTCCCTCAGTTGATTCCTAACGAATTCTGTTGCAGATACGCAACCTATTTATCGACCGGTTGTTATGTTGCACGGGCCCTGCTTTCTCCATGTCCCTAGCCTACAGTAGGTTACGAATCCAGTCCACGCTGCCGAAAGCAGATTCAACGAAAACAAATATTGCATCCAACGGTGTTCGTTCAGATCCTGATGTGGCTGGGCACGGCGTGCCGAGCTCCTTCGCGGCCCCTGTCACCGGACGCTGACGTGGTTGGCGGACGCGGTCGCTGCCGAGGTTAACGGTCGCGGTTCACTGACGCTGAAGCCGACGAGTACCCCAAAAACCAAGAGCGCCAGAAAATGCCGGACGGGACGTGCCACTCTTTGCATTGTTTTCAAGGAAACCTAACGCCATTCGTACAGTTGCGAACAATGCATAGGGTGGCAATCCCCGGGGAGCGCTTCGGCGATCGCATCTCGGCCGACGCCGTAGGCCGCCGAGGTCGTTTTCCTCAAGGGGCGGAGTTCTTCCGATGCCGACACAGACGCCCCTTGAGGAAAAGGGCCGAGCGGGGGCGCGCTTGCGCGCTCCCGAAGGCCGGGGATGGCAATCAGGAGCCGAGGTCAGCGACCGCGAACCGCGAACCGCGACCGCATCAGGGGCCGCGTCCGTTATCCGTGACCGCAATCGCGGCGCCTTCCATCCAGAAACCCCGCCACCGCATCCGCCACTCGTTCCGGATGTGTCAGGTGGACATGATGGCCACCGTCAACCTCAATGCGGCTGAGATCGCTGAATGCGCCGAGTCGACGGTTGATGATGTCTTCAGGCACGGGCCACCCTC
>JAUWTC010000079.1 GCA_030609785.1 Holophagae bacterium | reverse complement strand
ATATTCTGTAGGGGCGGCCCCCCGTGGCCGCCCGGCCCCTTTATTTCTCCCCCTCGGCTTTGGGCCGAAACGTCAGTGCCTGGCGGTCCTTGAAGACTCCGGGGAAGGTCAGCACCCTATTGTGCATGGCGACGTATACGCCGGGGGGCAACAACCGGGCCGCAAGCAAGGCCTCCGTCACGTTCTGCAAGGCGTCGGTGTCACGGAACTCGTAGGGTCGCATGGCGCCGGTCAGAATCACCGGATGCTCGAGATTTTCGAGTTTTTGGTGCAGGATATTCCCCGTTTTCGACAGAGTGTCCGTCCCGTGGACGACAATGACCGCATCGGAGGTCGGCAGCGCGGAGTGAACGGCATGGAGAATGCGTTCCCGGTCCTGATCGTCCATATCGAGAGAGTCTTTGGACATCACGGCTTCCAGGCGAATGAAGACGTCAGGCAAGCGCAGACTGCCGAGTATCGTGTCCAATACCGACCGAGCGTTGCTCAGACTGCCGTCAAACTCGTTGTAGGTCTTGTCGATCGTGCCACCGGTCGTCAGAATCGTCAGTTTCATGGATCCTCCATCAATCCCGGCGACAGGATCGCCGTTCATACACAATTCGTCAATCGGAATCTGAGAGCGCCCTTCTCCAGCGGGGCGTGCCATTCTTGATGTTGTCCCCAAGGTAACCTCCCACCATGCGTCCAGTTGCGGACAACATCAAGGGTGGCAACCCACGGCGAGCACATTGGCGACCGCATGTCGGCCGAGGGCAGTAGGCCGCCGAGGGTGTTTCCCGGAGGGGCGAGATCCTCTCGATTCCGGAAATGGCGCCCCTCCGGGAAACGCCCGAGCGGGAGTGCCGTCAGGCGCCCCCGAAGGCCGGTGTGGGATACAGGGTCAGGGCCAGGCATGAAAGAAGATTGAGAATAACGAATTATCGGCGTTCAGACTTTGTCTTCCCGTTGAACCTTCTCTCTAAAAAGGAGACGAATTACAACCAACGCCACGGCTGCCCAGAACAAAGACCCCATGACGAGATCCACAAATATAGCAATCCACATTTCAAATGGGATCATGTCGATGGCTGAACCACATGAAAGGGTATTTCCGGGAAGAGGTTCGAGTAACCGATAGATCAGTCTCTTTGGAATCACGAGATGAAGCGGATTGATCATCGTCTGCGCCAGCCCGAGGGCAACTGGAGCATCGGTGTTCCCGGTGATCGCCAGCTGGATGTAGAGGCGGATATTCAAAATGGTTGTTAAGACGAAACCAGCTACGACCTAAATGACTAAAAACGCCCGGATCCCTTTCGAGTGCATCGATACCCAGCGGTGGAAAACTGTAAACCCAATCGTGATTGTAATGAGGAACAGCCAGAAATGGTACCAATACATTTCGGTTAAACCTGTGGATGAGGGGTCGGCCTCACTTCAAACTCGACTGCAAAAACCGTAAAGTGGCACGACGCCCTCTGTTCAAATAGTACGAACCCCTCTCTTCTCATGTTCAAACCATACAACATTCCGCTGGGACACCTGTAGGCGCCGGCCAGCCCCTGACCCTGATTCCAACACCGGCCTTCGGGAGCGCGAACGCTCCCGCTCGGCCCTCTCCCGGAGGGGCAACATTTCTCAAATCATAGGAAGAACCGCCCCTCCGGGATAGGACCTCGGCGGCCTACGGCGTTGTCCGAGACTCTGCCTCTGAGGCGCCCCCCGCGGGTTGCCACCCTTGACGTTGTCCGCAACCCCGGTGATGTCGAGAGGCCTGCCCAGGACAACATCAAGAATGGCACGCCCCGTCGGAAAAGACGCTCCCGTCTTCCAGCTTCCCAGCGTCCCAGCGTCCCAGCGTTTAAAACAACCCCACGCCCCACAGGTCGTGGAGGTGGAGCACGCCTTCGACCGCTCCCGCCCCAGTGCAAACCAGCAACGACGTGATCCGACGTTCTTCCAATTTCTTCAAAGCAGCCGTCGCTAGCTCATCAGGTCCGATGCAAACACCGCCCGGATGCATTACATCAGCCGCCACCAGGCGCATCGGGTCGCCTTCCCGCTCCATCAGACGCCTGAGATCCCCATCGGTGATGACACCCAGCAAATGCCCGGCCTCATCCAGGACAGTCGTCAAGCCGAGACCCTTCCGGCTCATCTCATAAATGACGTCTTTCATCTGAGCATCGGGCCCAACACTTGGAATATCGTCTCCAACGTGCATCAACTCTCCCACGCGGAGGAACTTCTTCCCAAGCTTGCCGCCGGGATGCAAGCGTGCGAAATCCTCTTCCCGGAAACCCTTGCCCTCGGAGACCGCCATGCAGAGGGCATCGCCGAGAGCCAGGCTTGCGGTGGTCGAGGCGGTCGGAGCGAGTCCGAGCGGACAAGCCTCCTTGCGCACACCCAGGTCCAGGTGGCAATCAGCGGCTTCGGCCAAAGGCGAATCCGGGCGGGACGACATCGCAATCAGCACGATCCCTTGGCGCTTCAGCAATGCAACAAGGGCCAGGATCTCCTCGGTCGCCCCCGAGTGGGAGACGGCAACGACAAGATCGCCCTTGGTCACCATGCCCAAGTCCCCGTGAATCGCCTCAGCCGGGTGAAGGAACAGTGCCGGGGTACCGGTCGAACTCATCGTTGCCGCCAACTTGCGGCAGATGATCCCGGACTTGCCCATTCCCGTCCACACGACTCGTCCGGCCGCTGCCAGAATCAGATCGACGGCGCGCTCGAAATCTCCGTCGATGGTTTCCAACAGCCACCGAATGGCCTCGGCCTCCGTTTCCAGGACCTTGCGTGCGACGTCCATGGAGCCCATCAGCAGAACTCACCAGCGGTGGTCGAGACCGCTTCGAGTTGAGGCACCAAGGCCTCGAACTCCTCGATCGAGAGCTGCGTCGTCGCATCGGACAGGGCGTTTTCGGGGTCCGAATGCACCTCAATGAAAAAGCCGTCAACTCCAGCGGCTGCCGCTGCCCGGGCCAGATATGGATGGAATTCCTTTGCCCCGGCGGTGGCGTGCCCCAATCCCCCGGGGAGTTGCAGGGAGTGTGTCACGTCGAAGATCACGGGCGCCAACAACCGCATTATCGGAAGACCCCTGATGTCCACCACCAGGTTGTGATAGCCGAATGTCGATCCCCTTTCGGTCAGGGTGATCCTGGTGTTTCCGGTCGAAGCGACCTTCTCGACGGCGTTGCCCATGTCTTCGGCCGCGAGAAACTGCCCCTTTTTGACGTTGACCGGCAGCCCTGTCTCTCCGCAAGCCACCAGTAAATCCGTCTGCCGACACAGGAAGGCCGGCACCTGAAGCACGTCGACGACCTCGGCCGCCACCGCTGCCTGCTCCGGTTGATGGACATCGGTGACCACAGGCAAACCGGTCTTCTCCTTGATACGACTGAGAATCTCCAGACCGGCATTCAGCCCCGGCCCCCGGAAGGACGTGACCGATGACCTGTTGGCCTTGTCGAAGGAGGCCTTGAACAGCAGCGGAAGCCCCAATCGCGCTGCGATTTCTGCCAGTCGCCCAGCCACAGCGAGGCTCTGCTCCAACGACTCGATGACGCAAGGCCCGGCAAGGTAGACGGGCCGGGCGCTCCCACCGATGGTGATTGACGGCGTCAGATCAACGGTACGTGCTCTCATAGCTACCGATCATACCGGACTCGGTGAAACTGCGGCAGGTAGCGAGTCGGATCGGGCGGGCACAGGGACCCGCCCCTGCAGATTTCAGGTGTATTCAGTGCGTTTGTAGGGGTGGCCCCCTGTGGCCACCCGGAACGAAGAGCGCCAAAAAACACCCGAGGGGACGCTACCCCTCGCCAGCCGGCGCAGATTTTTCAGCCACCTCATCGGGAACGACCTCCTGCTCTTGAAGCAGGATCCGCTTGTCCCGGTATACCTTGGCGGCGTCGATGAACGACTTGAAGATCGGATGAGGTTCGTAGGGCCGACTCTTGAACTCAGGGTGGAACTGGCATGCCAGGAACCACGGGTGGTCCTCCAACTCAATGACCTCGACGAAAATCCTGTCCGGGGACTTTCCGCTAATGACCAGACCACGTTCCTCGAAGAGCGGCACGTACTCCGGATTGACCTCGTACCGGTGACGGTGGCGCTCCCAAACCTCGTCGGCGCCGTAAGCGTTCCATGCCAGGGAGCTGGGCGTCAGTCGACAGGGGTATTTGCCCAATCGCATCGTGCCACCCATCTGGTCGACGCCGACCAACTCGCGCATCTTGTAGATCACCTTGTAGGACGGTTGAGAGTCGAACTCGGTCGAGTGCGCCCCGGCAAGACCACAAACATTCCGGGCAAACTCGATGACCGCCGTCTGCAGGCCCAAACAGATCCCGAAGAACGGGATTTTGTGACCGCGAGCGAACTCGATCGCCCGGATCATGCCTTCGATGCCCCTCTTCCCGAAACCACCAGGCACCAGGATCGCGTCGACCTCAAACAGAGCCTCGGGATAGCCCGAACCTTCCAGAGTCTCCGCGTCGATATAGACCAGATTGACCTTGACCTCATTGCCCAGTCCGCCGTGCTCAAGGGACTCGTTGAGGCTCTTGTAGGAATCCACCAAATCGACGTACTTGCCGACGATTCCGATCGAAACCTCACCCTTCGGAGACTGGATCGCGTCAACGACCTCACGCCATCGGCTGAGGTCCCTCTTGCCCTTCGGTAGATTGAGTTTTTCCAGGACGATTTCGTCCAAACCTTCCGCCGCCAGTTTCATCGGCACCTGGTAGATCGTCTCGACATCTTCAGCAGGGATGACCGCCCGGGTCTCCACATTGCAAAAGAGGGAGATTTTGTTTCGGAGGTCTTCAGGGAGTGGGCGGTCGGTCCGACACAAAAGGATATCCGGCTGGATGCCGATCTTGAGCAGTTCCTTGACCGAGTGTTGGGTTGGTTTGGTCTTCAACTCATCTGACCCTTTGATATAGGGAACCAAAGTCAGATGAATGATCAGCACGTTGTTGCGATCGGTTTCACTCCTGAATTGACGAATGGCCTCCAGAAACGGCAGGCTCTCGATATCGCCGACCGTGCCCCCAATCTCGACGATGACAAAATCAGTGTCACCGCCGACAGCCCGGATCCGACGTTTGATCTCGTCGGTGATGTGGGGAATGACCTGTACGGTCTTTCCCAGGTAGTCACCGCGACGCTCCTTCTCCAGGACCGACAAGTAAACCCGCCCCGTCGTGAAGTTGTTCTTCTTGGCCATGGTGCTCGAGGTGAAACGTTCGTAATGCCCCAGATCCAGATCTGTCTCGGCGCCATCGTCAGTGACGAAGACCTCGCCATGCTGGAAGGGTGACATCGTCCCCGGATCAACGTTGACGTAGGGATCAATTTTCAGCATCGTTACGCTGTAGCCGTGGGCCTCCATCAGGGCGGCGAGTGACGCGGCCGAAATACCCTTCCCCAAGCCGGAAACAACTCCACCGCTGACAAAAACATACTTCGTCGCCATCCGATCACTCCTCCAACTTCATTGCGAGCATCCGCTCAACCGCTTGAAGGTCCTCCGGCGTATCGACACCAATTGCTTCGTCGATCGCATCGAGGACCAGGATGTCCATTCCGTTCTCAAGGGCCCGGAGCTGTTCCAGGCTCTCCATCTTTTCCAAGGGTGACGGCTCCAGACCGACAAAGGTCTGCAACCCCACCCGCGTAAAGGCGTAGATCCCAAGGTGCAACAAAGCCGATTCCTGCGGCTCCGCCGTCTCTCGCCGGAAGGGGATGGCCGAGCGGGAAAAATACAGAGCCCGACCGTCAAGGGCTCGTACGACTTTGACCGCGTTGGGATCATCGCGCCGATCGGCCGGCAGGGGCCGACACAGCGTCCCCATGGGCACCTGAGGGGTCAAGGCCATACCCTCGACCAGCAAGTCGATATTCCGGGCCGAAAGCAGCGGCTCGTCACCCTGGACGTTGACCACCAGATCCCACCCTGGACGATCTTTTACCGCTTCTGCCACCCGATCGGTCCCGGACCGACAGTCGCCGGTCATCACGGCGACGGCCCCCGCTGCCACAGAGGCCTCGGCAATACGGCGATCATCGGTCGCCACAACGACCTCAGTGATCATCCGCGCGGCTGCAGCGCTGCGAATGACATGGGCAATCATCGGCTCCCCGGCAATCGGAGCCAAAGGCTTGCCGGGAAATCGAGTCGATGCCCACCGTGCGGGAATCACTGCTATGGCCGTTCCGCTGAATTGTCCCATTCCGTGGACCGATGCTAAGGACGTCATTTGCTCCCGTCAAGGTCTTTCAAAGAGTTTCAAACAAACGCTTGTTGTAACCGACTTGGTCAGCTACTGTCAGCTGTCAGCAATCAGCTTTCAGATCGGCACGGTTGGGACTGGCAAAGGCCGATACCGGCTGCATTCACATCGTGTGAAACCCTCAATGGCGCCTTGCTGTGATACAAACACTTGTGTGAAAAACCAACCCACCACACGTGAACGTCTCATTGCCGCCGGCGCCTCAGTATTTGCCGACAACGGTTTCCGAGGTGCCGCAGTCCGAGACATCTGCAACCTTGCCCGCGTCAACCCCGGCGCTATCTCGTATCACTTCGGGGGGAAACGACAACTGTACCGGGCTGTTCTTCGATCGGCCGCCGACCAGCTGGCAACCGCCGCTCGGCAGGCATCAGGCCAACGAGGACGGCTTGGCTTAAGAGATGGATTCATTGCGGTGGAACGAGAAGTTCGAGCTGGTTCATCAGCCCCACGCCTCCTGCTCCGCGACTTGGCCGACGGAGGCCAGATGGCCCTTGAGGCCTTGTCCCCGGTTCTTCGTGAACTCCGCGGGGCCTTCGCCGATGCCCATGGCGCCTCGGAGGACCTGGCATTGCAACGCCAACTCAAGGCCGTCCTCATCGGCTTTGCCGCTCCCCTCCTCCTGTCGGCGACAGCATGGCCGATCCTCGAGCAGACGCTCGGTGTCGACGAAGAAGACCGCACGGCAATGTTCGACAAGGCTTGGCAGTAGGGTGGGCACTTCAGGTGTAGGATCGGATTTCAGGGGTTAGGGATTAGGGTTTAGGGCCTGGCGCGTTTGGCCCTCTGACCCTTGAACCCAGATCGGAGATCTGTCGTAGAATAGCCTGAGATTCGATCTAAGGGAGAACTCATGACTGCTTCAAAACACGGATCCTTTGTCTGGTACGAGATGTTGGCGATTGACACTCAGGCCGCTGTGGACTTCTACACCCGGCTGATCGGATGGACAACCCAGGAATGGAATGAACTGGCGGAGCCCTACACGATGTGGATTGCCGGCGAGACCCCCTTCGCCGGCCTGATGGAACTCCCGCAAGAGGCTCGCGCCGCGGGCGCCCCGCCCCACTGGTTGGCCTACGTCGCCGTAGACGATGTTGACAGGACTACCTCCAGGGCGGTGGAACTCGGTGCCACCATATTGGTCCCCGCCCAAGACATCCCAAAGGTCGGTCGTTTTTCGGTAATCGCCGACCCCCAGGGCGCCGTCATCTCACCCTTCAAGTCCCTTGAGGCCCCGGATGAAGCCTGTGACGGCATGCCGATGCTGCGATTTTCCTGGCATGAGCTGGGCACTTCGGACCTCGAGGCCGCCTGGAGCTTTTACTCAGATCTCTTCGGGTGGAAGGTCCTCGACGAGATGGACATGGGCCCCGAGGGCATCTACCGCATGTACGGCTTCGAGGACCAACCGCCACTGGGCGGCATGTACACAAAGCCCACTGAGGGGCAGGGGCCCCCGGCCTGGCTGTACTACGTCATGGTCGAAGATGTCACCGCCCTGGTCGATCAGGTCGCAGCCCTCGGCGGAACGGTCCTCAACGGCCCAATGGACGTCCCCGGCGGTGGGAGCATCCTCCAATGCCTCGATTCTCAGGGTGCCGTGTTCGCGATGTACTCCGAGGGGATTTCTTAGTCACTGATCGGCCAACATCTCTGAATTTCCGAGGCAATGTCGCAGGTCTCAGGTCGCAGGTCTCACATCGGAGATGTCCGGTGTGTTTCCTGAAAATAGTTACCTGCTACCCGTAACAACTACCCTGCAGACCGGTCAGACTCCTCGAGTTTCCGGCTCCGCCGGGTCAGGAAAAACCTCTCCTGAGTTCCAACAGCTTAAAGCCTGCCTCATCACGGATCAGTCGAATGCGTCCGATGCCCCCGAGTTGTTGCTCGTAGGGTAACGTCCGGTTGGCGACAATCAAGGCGACACCTCCCAGCGCAAGGACCTGGTCCAGTGACCGGAACATCGCCCGCGCGGGATCCAGGTCCACCTTCTTACCGGTATGAAAAGGCGGATTGATCAGCACGAGATCGCAGTTTGTCGAAGGCGGTTTTTCCTGTACCGCATCCCACCACGCGGTGTGGCAGCGGTCTGAGAGACCAAGATCGCCGGCATTCCGCGTCGCTGCCTCGACGGCTCTGCGATCGACATCGGCCAATACTGCCGTTGCCTCAGACCACCGCCTGAGCGCCGTCAAGCCCAGGACACCTAT
>JAUWTC010000008.1 GCA_030609785.1 Holophagae bacterium | reverse complement strand
TGGTGTGGTTGGGATTCTCGCCTCGTGCGATCGAAGTCGGTTACCAGCCGGTCCAGCCGGTGCCGTACAGCCACGCCATCCACGTTGGTCAGCTCGGCATGGACTGCCGCTACTGTCACTCGACGGTCGAGGTCTCGGCGGAGGCGGCCTTGCCGCCGACCCAGACCTGCATGAACTGTCACTCATCGGTCAGGACCAACTCCGAGAAGCTTCTGCCGATCCGTGAGAGCTATGCGACAGGCATGCCGGTGGAGTGGATTCGGGTCCATGATCTTCCAGACTACGTGTTCTTCAACCACTCGGCACATGTCAGACGGGGCGTAGGGTGCGTCTCGTGCCATGGCAGGATCGACACGATGGAAGAGGTCTACAAGGCTGAACCGCTCAGCATGGGCTGGTGCCTCGATTGTCACCGCAACCCGGAGCAACACCTCAGGCCGGTCGAGTTCGTGACGACTTTGGATTGGGTTCCGGAAAAGGACCAGCTGACGCTCGGCGCCGAGTTACGTCAGATTCACAACATCAACCCACCCCAGGATTGCAACGCATGTCACCGTTGAAAAAGACCGAATCGGGCCACAAATATTGGAGGAGTTTGGATGAACTCGTCCGAACTCCTGAATTTGAGGAGGCCGTCAAACGGGAGTTTCCCGACGACGAATGGGACCGACTTCCGCCGGCTTCCCGGAGGAGCTTTCTCAAGGTCATGGGCGCCTCGATGGCGTTTGCCGGGCTGACCGGATGCCGATGGCCTGCTGAAGAGATCGTTCCTTTTGCTCATCGATCGGCCGATCGGGTGCCGGGAGTGCCGCAGTATTTCGCCACTGCGATCGAGATGGCGGGTTGTGCACTCGGCATGGTTGTGACGTCATTTGATGGACGGCCGATCAAAGCCGAAGGTAACCCGGAGCACCCGGACAGTTTGGGCGCTCTGACCGCAACCACGCAGGCCTTGATTCTCGAGATGTACGATCCCGACCGAAGCCGGCGTACGGTGCAACGACAAGGCGGACAGGACTTTTCCAGGACCTGGGCCCAGTTTGAAACCGCCGTAGGCTCGATGCTCGGCACCGACGGGGCCGGGGTTGCTGTGTTGGCTGCACCGTCCTCGTCGCCCAGCCGGAAGAAAATGCGGCAGGCTTTCGAGAGTCGATTCCCTGAAAGCTCGTGGTTCGAGTGGGCGCCGATCACGGACCAGTCCGAAGCCGCCGGTATGGCGATGGCCTTTGGGGCCCCTTTGAGAGTGGTGCCGAAGCTCGACCAGGCCCGAGTGATTGTGGCCCTCGACGCAGACTTCCTCAATGATCACCCCGCTTCGCTGCGATTGACGCGGGAGTTCACCGCCGGTCGCAAGCCTGACGCCGAGACGATGAACCGCCTGTGGGTTGCCGAGCCCGGTATGACCGGTACCGGCGCGATGGCCGACCACCGGGTGGCCGTGGCGCTGGGACGGGTTGCAGCCCTGCTGGGTGGTGTCGGCGCCTCATTGGTCAACGATCATCACATCGAGATGCCGGAAGCGGCACGTGTGCTGATCGAGCAGTGCTCTGCCGATGGGCTGGGCGAGACTGAGGCGGCATGGGCCGTGCAAGTTGCGGCCGATCTGGTCGCTCATCGGGCAGACGGCGCATTGATGGTTGGGCGTCGGCAGCCGGCAGCGATGCACGCGCTGGCCGTCGTGTTGAATCAAGCCCTCGGGAATGAGGGCCGGTCGGTGACCTATGTCGACGCCGGCGCCCAGGCCGCGGAGGGGATCGCGGATCTGGTTGAGGCATTGAATGGTGACCAGGTGCAGACCCTGCTGATTCTCGGCGGAAATCCCGTCTACGATGCCCCTGCGGACCTCAATTTTCAGCAAGCCCTGGCCAAGGCCGAACATTCTGTCCACCTTTCGCTCTATCGTGACGAGACGTCTCAGGTCTGCGAATGGCATTTGCCGGAGGCTCACGCTCTGGAATCCTGGGGTGATGGTCGGGCATGGGACGGTACATGGACCCTGGCGCAGCCGCTGATCGCCCCTCTTTTTGACGGACACACCACAATCGAGGTTCTGTCGCTGGCCGTTGGTGAGAAGGCTGCGGGCTACGACATCGTACGTTCGACCTTTGGTGACGCAGGCCTTGCCGGTTCAAAGTCGTTGGACGATGCCTGGCGATCGGCCCTTCATGACGGTTTGGTCCAAGGTAGTGCCCTGAACGCCGTCCAGCAGCCGTTTTCCGGCGAGGGGCTGGCAACGGCAGCAGCGGCCTGGAAGGCGTTGGTTGCTCGACCGGCGCCGAACGCGGGGCGGCCCGAACTGGTATTCGCCGTCGATCCGAAGGTTTTCGATGGGCGGTTTGCCAACAACGGTTGGCTTCAGGAGTTGCCCGAGGCTCTGACCACGATCACCTGGGACAACGCCCTGCTGATGTCCCCCATGACAGCCCGTGACATGGGGTTGAAGGATGGGGACCTGGTACAGGTTGAGGCCTCCGGCGCCGCGATTGATTTGCCGGTGTACGTCTTGCCGGGACCGGCCTCTTTCTCCCTGACGGTCTGGTTGGGCTATGGGCGGGAAGCTGCGGGCAAAGTCGGCAACGGCGTTGGCGCCAGCGCCTACCGCCTCCGGACGACGGAGAATCTGTGGTCTATTGACGGTCCCACCGTGACCTCCACCGGGCGCCGGTATCAGCTGGCGACTACGCAGGATCATTGGGCCATTGATCTCATCGGCTTCGAAAGCCGCCAACTGAGGGTTGGGCAACTGATCCGTGAGGCTTCCCTGGATCGATATCTGGAGGATCCCGAGACCTTCAGACATATGGACCATCACCCGCCGTTGGTCTCTCTTTGGAAGGAAAAGGTCTACGAGGGCGAGCAGTGGGGAATGGCGATTGATCTCAACGCGTGTACAGGGTGCAACGCATGTATTGTCGCCTGTCAGGCGGAGAACAATGTCCCGGTGGTCGGCAGAGAACAGGTTCTCAACCAACGGGAGATGCACTGGATTCGACTGGATCGATATTTCAAGACGCCGGAAGGTGTCGGTTTGGACCAAATCGATGACGCCCAGGTGGCGTTTCAGCCGATGACCTGTGTGCAGTGCGAGATGGCGCCGTGCGAACAGGTGTGCCCTGTAGCGGCGACCCAGCATACGGAGGACGGGCTGAACGCGATGGTCTACAACCGTTGCGTCGGAACCCGATACTGTGCCAACAACTGTCCCTTTAAGGTCCGAAGGTTTAATTTTTTCAACTACCACAAGGACCTCGCAGAGGTCTCGAAGATGCAGTTCAACCCTGAGGTCACGGTCAGGTCCCGGGGCGTGATGGAAAAGTGCAGCTTTTGCATCCAGAGAATCCAGCAGGTCCGCATCACAAGCGGCAACGAGAACCGCCCTATCACCGACGGTGAGATCACGCCGGCGTGCGCACAAACCTGTCCCGCCCAGGCGATCCATTTCGGTAACCTCAACGACCCCGAGAGCGACATCTCCGCATCACGTGAGAATCCCAGGTCCTATGCGACGCTGGCGGAGCTGAACATCAAGCCGAGGGTCCATTACATGGCCCGTTTGCGAAATCCCGCCGGACACTCCGAGCCGGATGACGGCGGCCCGCCCGAGCATGGGCACGACGCGCCCCATGGGAAGGAGTCGGCCTGAGCCTCATGAGTATCCGAACCGCTGATCTCAGTTATCTGAACAACACCACCGACGACCCGGTGAGCCGCCCGCCGTTGGTCTTGGGCGGACGGACCTTCGGGGACGTCACCAATACCGTCTGTGGCATCGTCGAGAATCCGAGAACGCCTCCGCTGTGGTATGTGTTTTTCGGCCTGAGCTTGAGCCTCCTGGGCGTACTCGGAGCCATGATCGCCTACCTGATATTCACCGGCATCGGGGTGTGGGGATTGCAGAGCCCGGTGGGTTGGGGTTGGGCGATCGTCAACTTCGTCTTCTGGGTCGGCATCGGCCATGCGGGGACGCTGATCTCGGCCATTCTCTTCCTACTGCGCCAGAAGTGGCGAACCTCGATCAACCGCTTTGCGGAGGCGATGACCATCTTCGCGGTTGCCTGTGCGGGGATTTTCCCGGCGATTCACGTCGGTCGAGTCTGGGTCGTGTACTGGCTCTTCCCAATTCCCAACCAGATGTCGATGTGGCCCAATTTTCGCTCGCCGCTCTTGTGGGACGTCTTCGCGGTCAGTACCTACGCGACAGTGTCGTTGCTGTTCTGGTACATGGGCATGATCCCCGACCTGGCAACCATTCGAGACCGGGCAAAGCACCCGATTCGAAAAATCGCCTACGGGATTCTCAGTTTGGGGTGGCGTTCCTCAAATCGACATTGGCATCGCTTTGAGTCCGCATACCTTTTGTTGGCTGCGCTGGCGACGCCTTTAGTGTTGTCGGTTCACTCGGTCGTCAGCTTCGACTTTGCCGTGTCGATCATTCCGGGTTGGCACACGACGATTTTCCCCCCCTACTTTGTCGCAGGCGCCATCTTCTCGGGCTTTGCGATGGTTGTGACTCTGATCATTCCGACTCGGGCCATCTTTAAGTTGGAAGAGATCATCACGCTTCGGCATCTGGAGAACATGGCCAAGATCATGTTGGCGACCGGAATGATGGTCGGTCTCGCGTACTCGACCGAGTTCTTCATGGCGTGGTACAGCGGAAACGCGTACGAGGGTTTCACTTTCCTCAATCGCGGCTTTGGGCCCTATGCCTGGGCGTACTGGATCATGGTCAGTTGCAACGTCATTGTGCCCCAGCTTTTCTGGGTCAAAAAGTTCCGCACCAACGTGGTCTTGCTGTGGATCGCCTCGATTCTGATCAACGTCGGCATGTGGTTCGAGCGTTTCGTCATCGTTGTCTCGTCGTTGAGTCGTGATTTTCTACCCTCGAGTTGGGGCTACTACAGTCCGACTTTCGTCGATGTCCTGACCTTTGTCGGTTCTTTCGGCCTGTTCTTTACGCTCTTCCTTCTTTTCCTTCGGTTAGGTCCGATGATCGGGATGGCCGAGGTCAAGGGTGTGATGCCTGAGGCACACCACGGTCGAGCGGCTCATGGGGACTACCACGGAGACGTTCCGACGGATCATGATGGACAGATCCCCGTCAAGGCGAAGAGGGAGGTGGTCCAATGACGACTCCCGACAACTACGGATACCTGGTGGAATTCGATAATGTCGACGACTTGCTGGCGGGCGCAGAGACGGTTCGTGATGCCGGTTTCACCCGGTGGGACGCCCATACGCCGTTCGTCGTCCATGGTCTGGACCGGGCGATGGGCATCAAGCCGACGAAATTACCGTTTTTGGTCCTTTTCGGTGGGGCTGTTGGATTGGCCGGTGGAGTGGCGCTCCAGTGGTGGACCAACGCCGTCAATTACCCGTACCAGATCAGCGGAAAGCCGCTGTTCAGCCTGCCGGCCAACATCCCGGTGGCCTTCGAGACGACCATTCTGGTGGCCGCGATCATGGCCCTGGTTGGCATGTTGGGACTCAATCGTCTTCCGCAGCTGTATCACCCCCTGTTCAACAGTAGCCGTTTCCGGAAGGCTACCGACGACCGCTTC
Source organism: Holophagae bacterium (assembly GCA_030609785.1). GTDB lineage: Bacteria > Acidobacteriota > Thermoanaerobaculia > Thermoanaerobaculales > Sulfomarinibacteraceae > DAOWGJ01. The sequence continues at coordinate 10,764 of JAUWTC010000008.1, read as the reverse complement.
TTCATCAGTATCGAAGCGGCTGATCCGATATTTGATGCCGAGGCGACCCGTGAGTTACTCGAAGGTCTGGACGGCAGACTCTCGCTCGAGGAGGTTCAGTCGTGAACGGTTTACCGCGCTGGATCATCTATTCGATCATCGTGCTGGTCACCCTGTCGTTGATTCCCCTGTCGTTGGCGCTTCGGGCCCGGACCGTGCGTTCGGCCAAGCCGCCGCTGCACGTGGTTTCCGATATGGACAATCAGCCCAGTTTCAGGGCACAAAAACGCAACATGATGTTTGCGGATCGGCGGGCGATGCGGCCCCAGGTCTCCGGGACCGTAGCGCGAGGATATTTGGCTGCCGACGATTCATTGGCTCTGGGCAGGGACGGTGAAGAGTGGATCACAGCTTTTCCCGTACCGGTCGATCAGGTACTGCTCGAGCGCGGGAGAGAACGGTTTTCCATTTACTGTTCGCCTTGCCACGGTCATTCCGGCTATGGCGACGGCGCTGTCGCCAAGAGGGCTGATGCTCTTCAGGAAGGGACCTGGACTCCGCCGTCCTCCTTTCACACTGATCTGATCCGTTCCAGACCACTCGGGCACCTCTACAACACGATCACCAACGGAATCCGCAACATGCCCGCATACGGTCCGCAGATCTCGGTCGAGGATCGCTGGGCCATCGTCGCTTATGTCAAGGCGGTCCAGCGGAGCCAGTACGCAGGAATCGACGACGTCCCGGCAGACCTCAGGGCCTCACTGCGATGACGAGGATGACCATGGAGCAAACGACACTTCCAGATATCTCAACTCAGGCCAGAGGGCTCGAGGAGCTTGGCTCGAGAATCCTCGTAATGGCCGGCGTTCTGATGGTCATTGGGGGCGGCGGCGCCTTCGGGCTTGCGATGACCAGTGAGGGCGGTTTGCACCGCTTGGCGGAGACCTATCTGGTCAGCTTTGCCTATTTCCTCAGTCTCGCGCTGGGCGCCTTGTTCTTTGTCTTGCTCCAGCACCTGACGCATGCTGGCTGGAGCGTAGTTGTTCGTCGGCTCGCCGAGGCTCTTTCGGTCAACGTCGTGTTGATGGCCGTTCTGGTCATTCCTGTCGTCCTTAACATGGAGCACCTCTATCACTGGGCTCACCCCGGAGCCGCCGATCACGATGCGATTCTTGCCGGAAAATCGGCTTTCCTCAACCCGCAGTTCTTCACCATCCGTTTGGTGGTGTACTTCGCCATCTGGTCACTGTTGGCATGGTTTTTCTTTTCGAAGTCGAAAAGCCAGGATGCTACAGCCGATCCCAAGTACACGCGAAGGATGGAGGCTCTGTCGGCCCCGGGCATGATTCTGTTTGCCCTGAGTATCAATTTTGCTGCCTTCGATTTGCTGATGTCGGTCAACCCACACTGGTTCAGCACGATCTTTGGGGTTTACTTCTTTGCCGGCTCGGTGGTGGTGATTATGGCGACCTTGGTGGTCCTTGCGGCCTATTTGCAGCGGCAGGGCCGGCTCCAGGGGATTGTGACAGTGGAGCACTATCACGATCTGGGCAAGCTGCTCTTCGGTTTCGTCGTCTTTTGGGCCTACATAGCTTTCAGCCAGTACATGCTCTACTGGTACGGCAACATTCCGGAGGAGACCGTTTGGTACCTGACCCGGCAGACTGGGAACTGGACCGGGATCAGCCTGGCCCTGTTGTTTGGCCACTTCGTCATTCCGTTCCTTGTCCTGGTGTCGCGCTTCCCGAAGAGGCGCCCACGCCTATTGGTCCTGGCGGCACTGTGGATGCTCGCCATGCACTGGCTGGATCTTTATTACCTGGTGGGGCCGGAGTTTCACCCCGAGGGCGCCTCGATCGGCCTGATGGACGTCTTGTGTTTCTTAGGCATGGGCGGCCTTTTCTTCATGGTTTTGGCATGGCGACTGCGTAAGATTGCGCTGGTCCCTGTCGGTGATCCGCGTCTGGCCGAGAGCTTGGCCTTCGAGAATAGTTAAGGGTTTATGATGCGATATGACGATCCAAATGTCACGGTCGGTGTTGTTGTAGGAATCGTTGGTGTGATCTTGACCTTTGTCAGCATCGTGCTGCTTCAAGCGCTCTTCTTCCACATGCAAGAGGGGGAAATGGAGCGAAAGGTCTATCGGCAGACCAACGAGGAGCTTCGCAGCCTTGATGCCAAGCAGATGGAGACTCTGAACTCCTACGGATGGATCGACCAGGCCGGCGGGGTAGTCCACATCCCGATCGCAAATGCGATGAAGTTAGTCGCCTCCGAATATACGGGGCGTTAGTCACTCCCGCTCGAACAAAGCGAAAAAGCGAGGCAAAAACCAAGCCGACGTTATACAAATGGCTGTGGTTGGAGGGTTTACCGGTGATCGCACACCGTGGGGTTAAGGCGCACCGTTTCCTCTTTGGTCCCGGTTCCGCCGGGTCATCCCTTCGACCCAAACTCCTCCCGGACTCTCTCGTCCACAGACCTCACGTGCAGATCCTGCTGTGGGAAGGGGATCTCGATCCCGGCTTCCACCAAGGCCCGGTTGACCGCGACGCCAACGTCGCTTTGGATTTCGGGAGCAGGCGCCTTGGTCCAGCATCGCAGACTGAAATCCAGGGAGCTTGCCCCGAAGCCGAGGAACAAGGCGATCGGTTTGGGATCATCCAGAACATCCGGATGCTCGGTTACGAGAGACGGCAGCAGGGCGAGAACGGTCTCTGGATCGACGCCGTAGGCCACTCCGACAGTCACTTCGATCCGTCTCTTTTGATCAGAGAACGTCCAATTGATGATTTCGTTGGAAATCAAATTGGCATTTGGGACGATCACTTCGGCGCCGTCCCAGGTGTGCACGGTCGTGGCCCGAATGCCGATTTCCCTGACGATGCCTCCCATATCCCCAACCTGGATCCTGTCGCCGACCCGGACAGGACGCTCAAACAGCAGGATCAGGCCGGAGACAAAATTATTTACGACGTTCTGGAGGCCGAAACTGATGCCGAACCCCAAGGCGCCGAGAATCAGCGCAAGACTGCTGCCGTCGATACCAATTGCGGACAACGCAAAGAAGAATCCAACCAGTATGGTGCCATAGTGAACGGCTTTCGAAATGGTCTCCGGCACTCCCTGCGGCAGGGAGGTCCTGGGAATAATGTCCTTTTCGAAGATGAAGCGAAGTATGCGGGAAATTTGGAAGGACAGCCATATGGCGAGCAAGAAATACAAGAAGTTCAGAGGTGTCAGTGACATATTGCCGAACTCAAACTCGTAGTGGAGCATACGGTTCAGCGATGCTTGAGCGGATTTGAGTTCGCCGAAGCCTTCAAGGGTGTTGTAGCCCCAAGCGAAGATGGCTGTCCACCGGAACAGCTTCATGCACACGTTGCAGATGGACTCTGAATCCCGCACCACCATGTGGAGTTTCCTGGCGCCCTCGGTATTGAGAGAAATAACGGTGAGAGTTCTCAGGAGTACGATGGCGGCCCAGAGCAACATCGCCGTAAAAACACTGGTGAGAATGCCCTCGGTCAGGTGATAGGCCGAACCCGTGTCACCGATGATACTGAGGAATATCGAAATGAATCCGAGGATCGCCCCGGCGCCCGAAGCAAACTGGAGCAGGAGCAGCCAGCCGGAGGGAGATTCTGCTCTGACACGGCCGGTTGTCTTCGCCCCCCAGAACATTGCTGCGGTGGTGGTTATTGTCAGAGCTAACAGCAGGATCTTGTTGAGGAGATTCCCGACCGGAACCGAGATTGAAATCCGATGAAGAATGAAGAGTCCGGCCAAGAGGTAGGGGACCGCGCGAAGGCCCGCCGTCAGAAGGCCAGGAAGCAGTCGTACCAGCGCCAATACCAAGAAGATCGCCATGAACTTCAACCAGGATTCAGGCGCCTTGGGATACAAGGGCTCGGTCAGCACCGTACTGAGGAGGATCGCGGTGGCCAACGGCCGTTTCATCATGATTGACAAAACAGTCAGGGCCTCCTGGTCCTCGCCGGTTTTCTGAGCTCCGTGTTTCCCGAGGTACCACACAAGAAACAGGAAGGTCAGACCGAGCAAGGCCTGCGCCACGATCCTCCGGGGCCGTTCACGAAGGTACTCGAAGACATCCCTCCAGTTTCTCTGGGTCTCGTCGAAAATCTGGTTGAAGAGTGATCGGTCGATTTGCGGATCTCCGATCGCATGCCAGAGGGGGACATGATCAACTGCTAGGTCGCTTTTGCGTCTGCGAGCCAGTTCAGCGCCGATCATTTCGATGCGTTTGGTCAGGTCCATCCGAAATTCGGAGATGTTGGTCTGAAGAACCAAGGTGTCATCACGCCTGGCTTGGGTTGACTCTTCTGAACTGATGACCCGACCCAGTGTCGTTTGTAAGGAGTGAAGCACCTCCTGAGGTACATCCTGTTCGATTGCGTCATCGAGACTGATGCTCCAGACCTGGTGTTTTTCACGAAGGCGTTTGAGGTCTCGTCCCAGCGAGGTCGCCGTCCCCTTCAGGTCGTTCAGCCAGGAGTCCATTTGTTCTATGGTGGTATTCCATCGTTTTATTGACTCCTTGAGGTCGGCAGTTTCTACCTTCGCGAACCGAGTCTGGATGGAAATTTCGATCAGTTTGGAGAGCCTGACTTCCTCCGTGGCGAACAAGCCTCCGATGTCGGAGACCTTCGTGTCTGATTGAGCCCAGGTTTCCAGATCCCTGAGGAGCTTGTGTGTGATCACCTGTTCCGTGGGAACCGACGCCAATGGGATGGGGGAGGGCAGGGCCTCGGGAGGGGTCGCCCTGGTCTCAGGTTCGGGTTTTGACTCCGCAGTGAAAGCCGGCGCTGAGGCCAGACAGCCCGCCAGAGCGACTACCGTTGCGGCAAAAAACGACCGCCAAATATTCTCGTGTTTCATTCGAACATGATACTCCGAACGCCTCCGGTCGAAGATCAAGATGTTGAGGTTTCAGGCGGGTTATGGCAGAATTTCCCGAAAGGCAGCTCCCCATGATCTGGTCCTTGGATTCCTCGAGGGGTATTGAGGACTTCTGGTTCTTGGCTGCCGTTTTGAAAGGAAAGGTGGAGTGATGAAAAAGTCTCTAATGTATATGGCGCTGATCGTGGGTCTGGTCGTTATGACCCAAGCGTGTGCCTCATCCCATCAACCGATCAATTTTGAGGCTGCCTCGCTTGATGCCGACAAGTATGTCCGAAAGGTCGATCAATTTGTATTGGTCGGGGACGGTTCCTTGTCCATGGCCGATCGATGGCAGCACCGGACCAAGATCGGCACCTCCGACGAATTCCTCCGGGCTCTGAATCAGACCATTCCCGAGATCGGTTTTGTGGGTGGCCTGCGGTCCTTCGGGAAAGGCGCCTGCGACATGAAGGGCAAGACGGTTTCCATCGCAGACGTCGGCAGCTACACCACTGCGGCGATGGCCGATGCTCTTGCTGACTATCACTGCCCGTCGGGATACAGCCGGCTTGATCTTGCCTTGGCTGCAGCCGGTAGTGACCTCGGGAACAAAGGCGCCCCGACAGCCCTGGTAATCGTCAGTGACGGACGCCACATGGGTGACGACGAGGTCGAAGCGGCGCGGGCCCTCAAGAATGCCTTTGGGGATGATTTCGATATCTATGCCGTATTGGTCGGGAACGACAAGAAGGGACGAGCCCTTCTGAAGGAAGTTGTGTCCGCCGGTGGAGACGGATATCTCAAAGGCGCCGAAGAATTGAACACCGCCGAGGCCATGGGTCAGTTCGTTACTGACGTATTCCTCTATCCCGATGATGATGGTGATGGCGTTGCCAACCACCTCGACAAATGTCCCAACACCCCGAAGGGCGTCGAAGTCGATACAGTTGGTTGTCCTTTGGATACAGACGGTGACGGTGTTCCGGATTACCTCGACAAGTGCCCGGGAACTCCGGCGGGCGTCAAGGTCGATGCCAAGGGTTGCCCGATCGACAGTGACGGTGACGGTGTTCCGGATTACCTCGACAAGTGCCCGGGCACGCCGGCCGGTGTCAAGGTCGATGCCAAGGGTTGCCCGATCGACTCCGATGGTGACGGCGTTCCGGACTATCTCGACAAGTGCCCCGGCACGCCCAAGGGCGTTCCGGTCGACAAGGTTGGCTGCCCTCCGGAAGGCATCGAGATCATCGGAGACGAGTGGGTGGTTCGGGGTCACGTTCTCTTCGACACCAACAAACACACGATCAAGACTGAGGCCAAAGACATTCTCAGCAAGATTGCTGCGTTCCTCGTGAAGAACCAGCAATACGTCGTTGAAATCCAGGGGCACACGGATTCCACCGGAACGGCGGCGTGGAACGACACGCTTTCCCAACGCCGGGCAGATTCCGTCAAGGCGTTTCTTGCCGGTGAGGGCGTTGGAGCCGATCGCATGACGGCCAAGGGCTACGGATCGTCGGATTCGCTTGCCCCCAACGACACGGCCGATGGAAGGGCCAAGAACCGTCGGGTCGATTTCAAACCATCGGAGCGCTAGACGCTTCTTCAGATTGATTAAACGACCCGGCTTGAACGCCGGGTCGTTTTTCGTCAGTTCATGCTGGCGTATGATGTTCTCGATGAATGACTCAATGCAGAATTCCTGGACAGGAAACTTCCAGGGAACAGCACAGGGTAATGGCGGAATGCTGGGGTGAGAGCCTTTTTCTATGAATCTGATTCTCCTCTTCATTAGCTTGAGCATGGCATTTGTTCTCCCTGGAGCTGCTATAGCCATGCGTTTGCAAAGCCGTGCAAAAGGCGCCGCAGCTTTCATCATTTCATCCGTGCTGCTTTTTGAGGTGCTGCTCTTCCTCCAAATTACGGGACGAGCTTTGTCCTTCTGGACAGTATTTTCAGCACTCGGCATTCTCAGCCTTTTTGCTTTCTTCTACGGTGCCAAGAGCATTCGATTCAAGGTACCGACACTCTCCATGGCGCCTTCCAGTCCTCTTGAGGTTTTTCTTTCCATTCCGGTGTTTCTTTCAACAGTCATTCTTGCATTCAGGGCAGTCCTTCAGCCCCTGAGCGGCTATGACACCACGTTCCGATGGAGTTGGTTGGGCGAGGAGATCTTCAGTACTGGGACCTTCAGCTTCTATCCGCCCCTCAGCTCTGCAGATTTTGTTCACTATTTTTATGTGGATGCGATCCCGCCAATGTGTCAGTTCTCATATTTTTGGCTCTATGCCTCCCTCGGAGAAGTCCGTTTCTCTTGGACGGCAGTTTTCACTATTCTCCAGTTTCTCCTGATCCTGTTCTTCTGTTTTCGCCTTGCCGAGAAACTCGCGGGCCGAACCTCTGCTTTCTTTGCGGTAGCAACGCTCAGCACCTCCGTGATTTTCTTTTGGTCGGTTCTCATGGGACAAGAAACCGGGCTGACCGCGTTATCGGTTGGCGCAACCCTGTACTTCATATTGACCGCTGACGAGGGTGACCAGCGGGGGGCGATGGTGGTTGCGGCGTTCGCCACAGCCCTTGGCGTATTGTCTCGGGAGTATGGTTGGGCATTCCTGTTCTGCGGGCTGGCTGCGGCGCATTTCAAGAACATCAAGCGCCGTCATATATTGCTCTACGTGGCCTTGGTAACGGCTCTCGCCGTACCCTGGTATCTCCGCACATGGATTCTCAGCGGGAACCCTTTTTACAGTAATCCCGTGGGCCGTCTTTTCCAGGTCAATGCTGTTCATTGTGCGCTGCTGAGGCACTACGAGTCGGTATTCTCTCTCACGGTCGAACCTCTCCAAAAGCTTGATTTTCTCAGTTTTCTCGTGATGTCGAAGTCACTCCTTGTTGTTCCTTCCGGCATCCTTGGCCTCTGGGTGTTACGGCGACATTATTGGCTTCACATCTCGTTGGTGGTCTGCGGCCTCGCCTGGTTGGCCTCGGTATCCCATACCGCAGGTGGCCTCTTTTATTCGACCCGAGTTCTCAGTCCTGTCTTTGTATTGCTCTCCGTTGCCTCAGGCGCTTTTCTATCGAAACTCCAGAGTCGGGACTGGCTGATTCGCAGCACAATCATCCTTGTCGTCGGATTGATTTCGGTCACCGCGCTCCTCCAGGAGATCATTGTTCCGGGACATCTGGAAACAGTTCAATCGAAGCAGTGGTACCGAGAGGGTTTCGCTCCCCAGGCTCCCAATGCCTGGGTTCCTCCGCTCTTCGAGGGGATTCCCCCGGGATCCCGCTGTCTCTCGGATTGGGCAGGGGCCTGGGTTGCGATGAGACCTCGTGGGATCGAAGTCGTTCCTGTCTGGAGTCCGGATGCTGCACCAATCTTCGATCGGGGCCGATCAGCGGATGAGATAGCCCACACCTTGAGAGAGCACAATATTCGGTGGGTGATGGTGAGTCTCGTCGTGAATCTGGATCACCTCAAGGCCCAGAGCCCACTTTACGGAGCCCTCCTCCAAACTCGACCTTGGAGGATTTCGAAATCTGGGAAATTCGCCCTCTACTCTCTGGCCGATGACAATTCCGCCCTGGAGAGTTTCTAACCCGACCTTCTCACCAGTGATCTGCTGCGGCGCGAAATACGCAGCGGTCTTCGGCGTTTTCTTGATTTCTCTCAATCAACGTACCGCCTGGTACGCCTCACTCGTTCAATCTGCGAAAACGCTGAATCTCACCATGTCTTCCGCACCTCGCAACGAAAACCGGCGAGAAGGTCAGGCTAAGGGCTATGAACCCTCTCCCGGTCGTCGATTAGAGGAATTCTTGGGAACCGGGGCCGAACTGATGAACGACCACGGTTGGTCGTCGAGGTCAGGGTTCGTCGTTGCGGCCTCGACAGCGTTCCGGTGATCGGTGAGGATCTGCGAAACGGTCGACCCTGCGGCTTTGTCCTCGAGGGCTGCATAGGCGCCGGTCGAACCCCGGCTCAAGAATGCCTGCCATTGGGCCTCACGGTGTGACGGAAAATCAATTTTGAAGTTGGACAGGCCGGTGAGGGCCTTTCGCAGGAGCTTAATTCGGCGACGGGCCTCGCGAGCGTCGATCATCGAGGCGCCCTGATAGGGGGTGTAGGGCTTTGGGACCAGGATGGAAGCACCTGCATGGAGGTGGCCGACCCTCCCCTTTGGTCGCCCGTGGCGCAGCATGATTTCATGGGTAGAACGCAGGAGGGATGCGATGCTGAGAATGTCGTCGTCACTCTCGCCGGGTAGACCCAGGATGAAATACATCTTGAGGTTTTCGATGCCGCAGCACTGGGCCGTTTCGGCCGCTTCGAGTATTCGACTGTTGGAAATTGGTTTGTTCAATCGCTTTCGCAGAGTTTCGGAACCGGTCTCCGGTGCGATGGTGACCGACTTGGCGCCCGATTCCGCGAGCGGGGTCAACACCTCAGGCACCATCGCCGGAATGCGGAGCGACGAAAGGGCGACATTGAGATCGCGGTCCCGGCATTGCCGGAGGATGTGACCGAGATCGGGATGGTCACCGACCGCAGTCGCGATGAAGCCAATTCTGCGAGTCGCACAGGACAGTTGATCGACCCTGGCCATGATGTGATCTGCCGAATAGGATCGAAGGCGCCCGTAGTTGAAACTGACCCAACAGTAACGGCATTTCTCCGGACAGCCCCGGGACATCTCGATCAGGCCTCGATTGCCGTACTCCGTGTGTGGGGTGATGATGTGGGATGCGGGAACATCATCAGCTTCCGCCATGTGGCGATCCCGTTTCTCCAGTCTCCGCTGCCTGCCTGAAGGTCGGCCCTGGCCGTCCAAATGGTGGCGCGGGACGAAGAACCCGTCCTTGTCCGCCAGTTCCTCCAGCAATCGGCTCCGGTTGGGTGTGTCCCTGACGGCCCCAAGGAGTTCGGGCAGCAGAATTTCACCGGCGCCGAGACAGAAGACATCGACGGCCGGTGACAGGGGTAGGGGATTGATCGAAGCGACCGCGCCTCCGACGACGATCAGCGGGTCACGGGTGGATCGTTCGGCCGAGCGGCGGGGAATGCCGGCGTTGTCGAGAATGGACAGAAGGTGAACCGCGTCCAATTCGAAAGAGCATGTAAGAGCCAGAACGTCCATGTCGCCGAGTGGCGAGAAGTGGTCGAAGGTCCGGCCGCTCGGGTTCACGTCAAGGTAAAAGCGTTCAACTCCGACATCCCCAACCCTGGCGGTTAGCCTGGTGATCCACTGGTGGGACAACGAACTCAAGGCCACCCGATAGGTATTGGGATAACCGACGGCAACGCGTATCCGGCCGTGAGGTGAGATCTCGACGAGGTGTCGCTCATCTTCGAGGAGGCGTTGGGGACTCGAGGTCATAATGGTTAGTGTAGTGCGTCCGAGATTCCTACCATCTCCTGACGGCCCTCCACACCGCTGGCTTCGTTGCGCCTCCTTGAAGTAGGCAGACTACGACTGCGTCGTCGCGCCTCGCCAGAGGTGCGGATGACTCGCCAGCCGATGGAACGAATTTCAGACGCACTACACCAGACTAACCCGGCGGCAGGAAATTGAAACTGGATACTGGATTCCATTCGCCGTGTCCCCTGACCCCTAATCCCTAATCCCCAATCCCTATCCCCTAATCCCTAATCCCTAAATCCCTACTCCCTGTCCCCTGAGACCTGCGAAGGCCTCGCCATTCCGAGGATTATTGAGAATGAGTGATTTCCGGCCTTCACAGGAACTCCGATCGGGGTTACACTGTGCCTCCGGCTACTTCCGGTTTCCGGACCGAATTGATGAACCTCTCCGACAAACTCCCATCCAACGCGGCCCCCATTATCGCCATCGACGGACCTGCCGGCGCAGGAAAATCTTCTGT
>JAUWTC010000001.1 GCA_030609785.1 Holophagae bacterium | reverse complement strand
TTGTACCGGCAATCGGACATTCCCGAGATCACGGAATTGACCTGGTACCTCTCGACCGTCACATCGATGGGTCTACTTCAGCGCTGCCACTCATTCAAGGACAAGGTTGGGCAGGGCATGGTGCCGAACCACGGGCTTTTTGCCTACCCGGTGCTGATGGCCGCGGACATTTTGATCGTCAACTCGGATATGGTTCCCGTGGGCAAGGACCAGAAGCAGCATCTGGAGGTGACCCGTGACATTGCGGGCGCTTTTCATGCGACTTACAATTGTGAGGTCTTTACGCTGCCCAAACCGATGATCCTCGAAAAGGTCGCTGTTGTGCCGGGAATCGACGGGCGGAAAATGTCCAAGTCGTACGGCAACACAATTGACATCTTCGGGCCTGAGAAATCGATTCGAAAGACCATCATGTCGATCACGACCGATTCGACGCCGGTTGAAGAACCCAAACCAACCGCGGACAGCACGTTGTACCAACTGGCAAAAGTCTTCGCCCCGAAGGGTGAAGAGACATGGGTTGAGACGGCATTCCGGGAGGGCGGCACCGGTTACGGGACGATCAAGAAACAGGTTTTCGAGTGGTTCATCGAGACCTTCGGCCCGGCCCGGGAGCGCTTCGATCAACTGACGGCCGACCCCGGCGCAGTCGAAGAGGTTTTGTCCGACGGCGCCTGCCGCGCTCGCGAAACCATTGCCCCTCTGATGAACAACGTTCGGCGGGCTGTCGGAATACGGTAGGTTGACAAAATAGTGTCCTTGATTTTCTCAAAAACCATCGTATCCTTGGTTTTATCATGAAGCGTCTTCGACAGAGGGCATTTGCCTCAATTGATGCCGTCAACCCCACTCGAAAAACGTTACCGTTGCTCCCCTGTTGCTGGGGACTGGGAGTGTAATTTGCAAGAAGCCAACCTGATATCTGTGTGTCTCGTGGCCTTCACCTCGGTGTTTGGGCTGCTGATTTTTCTCGCAGGCGTGATGCAGTTGATCACGAGGCTGTTTCCGGTGAGGGTCACAAAGGTGGACTCCGCCGTTGTTGCGGCGATTGCAACGGTGCTAGTCGGCATTGTCCCCGGCGCCCGGGTGACACGAATCGAGGAGGAACGATGATCTTTACCGAGCAGTCAAAAAAAATTCGGGTGATGTTCACGCCATTCCGAGATGGTCTCCAAAGTTCTTTTGGCGGTAAGACCCGGCTCAAGGACATCCTGCCGGCGATGGAATTCTCCGCAACGGAGGCGAAGATTCGGCACTTCGAGTTCGGTGGAGGGGCGCGGTATCAGGCGCCGTATTTTTACGTTGGGGAAGATCCGTTCGAGTGCATGGACAGGATGCGCGAAGCGGTAGGGCCTGACGTAGACCTCCAGATCCTGACACGGTCGGTGTCCGGCGTAACGCTGACAACACAAAAACTCAAGGCTCTCGAGTTGCAGGCCAAGCTTATGGCCAAGCACGGTACGACCTGGGATCGAAACTTTGACTACATGAACGATGTCGACAATCTGGCCAAGACCGGTCAACCGATCGTCGACGCCGGCATGCACCACCAGGTGTGTGTTGCCCTGATGGGCCTGCCCTTCGAGGACGACACGGTCCACACGGCGGAGTTCTACATCGGGATTATCCGAAAACTCCTGGACAAGGGCATCCATTTCGACTCGGTGTGCATGAAGGACGCCTCCGGAACAACCGATCCGAAGACCTGTTACGACACCGCCAGGGGTTTGAAAAAGATCCTGCCTCCTGAGGTCATTTTGTGGCAGCACACCCACGACACCGCGTCGATGGCTGTGGCGTGCTATATGGCGGGTATCGCCGGCGGCGTTGACGGAGTCGATCTGTCCGTGCGCCCGATGGCCTCGGGAACGGTCCAACCGGATGTCCGGTCGGTGGCCCACGCGCTCAAGGGAACGGGCTACTCGCTTGATATTGATGCCGGTAAAATGGGCGAAATCGAGAACTTGCTCAACGAGGGGCTTCAAGAGTACGAGTTCAATCCGGTGACGACCACGGCCGACGCCAGGGTCGTCGGTTTCCCGATGCCCGGCGGTGCGATAGGACCCAACGTCCATATGATGCAGGAGGCGGGCATTCTGGACCGGTACAACGAGGTACTTGCGGAGTTCCCGGTCGTCGTCAAGGCCGGTGGCGCCTGGACCTCGGTGACGCCAGGGAGTCAACAGTACTGGCTGCAGGCGTTCAATAACGTCCTGTTGGGACGTTGGAACAAGATCAACGACGGCTACGGCAAGGCGGTTTTGGGGTATTTCGGCCGTCCACCCCTGCAGCCTGATCCAAAGGTCGTCTCGGTGGCCTCTGAGCAATTGGAGTTGCCCCTGTTCGACGGTGATCCCCTCGAGGCGGCGCCCGACAGCCTGACCCAGGCCCGCGAAGCCCTGGGCGAGAGAAATCTGCCGATCACCGACGAAAGTACCTTCCTCGTGGCGGCAGCGATCATCCCCGGGAAGAACATGGAGCTCAACGAAGGCATCCGATTCCTTACTGGTAAACCCAAAATCGTCCTCCCACTGAAAAAGAAGGAGGCGCCGTTAGCCGAGGCGACGGCAAACCCAGCACCAGTTGCAGTTCTCGACCGACCGGTGACAACCACCTGCACGGTAGTGGAAGGCGGCGCAACCCGCTCATTTACGATCACGATTGAGCCGCCCTCCATCGGTGGCGCGGCTTCGGCGCCGGCTGCCGTCCAGCCGGTTGCCGGGGCCAGTACTCGCGTATATTCACCATTTGCCGGCAGGACTGAGTTGGTCGAAATTAGGGTCGGGGTAGGGGACACGGTCACAGAGGGACAGATCGTAGCGGCAGTCGAGGCGATGAAGGCCAAGCATGATGTCAAGGCACCATGTGCCGGGCGTGTCATCAGTATTGATGCCCTATTGGGCACCGACATCGAGGCAGGTCAGTCGATCATGACCATCGGAGGCTAGGATGGGCGCAATCGCCGGGCTGATCCATAACTCCGGCTTTGCGGGCCTGACCTGGCAGAATCTCGTGATGTTCGCAATCGGTGGCGCTCTGATCTACCTGGCCATCCGGAAAGGTTTTGAGCCCCTCCTGCTGATTCCAATCGGGTTTGGCGCCATTCTGGCCAATCTGCCCCACGCGATGATGAGCGCGTCGGTAATGGTGGCGGGAGGCGAAGGCCACCCACTGCTCCAGCTGGTGTATGACGCGGGAATTCGAACTGAGTTTCTGCCGCCGGTAATATTCCTCGGCGTGGGAGCGTTGACCGATTTCCGCCCGCTTCTCGGACGGCCTATCACCTTTTTGTTGGGTGCGGCCGCCCAGTTGGGAATCTTCGTCGCTGCGTTGGGAGCCTTCTATATTTTCGGTTTTTCCATCACAGAATCGGCCGCCATTGGCATTATCGGCGGTGCGGATGGTCCGACCTCAATCTTCTTGGCCGCAATTCTGGCGCCGCACCTTCTCGGTGCGATTGCCGTCGCGGCGTACAGCTACATGTCGTTGGTGCCGATCATCCAGCCGCCAGTGATACGGCTTCTGACGACGTCCAGGGAACGGGCGATCGACATGCCGCAGGTCAAAGAGGTTTCGAAGACGGCGGTGGTTCTCTTCCCGATTGTCGTCGCCGTTCTATCGGCGTTGGCGATTCCCGCGTGCACACCGCTCGTTGGCATGCTGATGTTTGGCAATCTCTTGAGGGAAAGCACTGTGACCGACCGGCTCTTCAAGGCTGCCGGTGGTCCGTTGATCAACATTGTCACGATCTTCCTTGGGATCGCAGTCGGGGCGACGATGACTGGCGCTACCTTCTTGCAGACTCAGACTCTATTCATCCTGGCGCTCGGCGCGGTAGCATTCTCTCTCTCGACATTCGGCGGAGTCCTGTTCGCCAAGATCCTCAATCTAATCCTGCCGGAGGGCCGCAAGATCAATCCATGCATCGGGGCAGCTGGGGTGTCCGCCGTACCGATGGCTGCGCGGGTTGTCCAGAATTTCGTGACCTCGGAAACTGACGGCAAGGTCAATCCCTTGATGGCTGCCATGGGACCGAACGTCGCCGGAGTCATTGGCTCGGCTGTGGCTGCAGGTGTCTTTCTTGCGCTTTTGAAGTGATAGCAGGTCAGCGGCCAACCGATCGCAACATCTCATCGCGGGGTGGGGGCGAGGTGGTGAAGGCCGCGAATTGGGCCATGCCTTGATATGCCAGCATCATCAATCCGTCCACGACCACGAGGCCAGCCTCTTCGGCCACAGTGACCAAGGCGGTCTTTCGGTCGCGGTAGACCATGTCGACGACCGCTCCGGCCATGTCGATCTCGGTCTGATGGAAAGCAAGAACATCATCGTCGTTTTGACCCAGGGGTGTCGCGTTGACCAGGATCTCAGCTCCCGCGCGTTCGTCCGGATCACACCAGCCCAGGCCGAGGGACTCAGCCACTTCTCGGGCCTTGTCGGCATCTCGACTCCGCAAGACGACCTCGGCGCCCGCCAGATGGAGTCCCACCGCAGCACCCCGAGCTGCCCCACCGGCCCCCTCCACCAACGCGGTGGCGCCGACCAGATTCACTCCGGCAGCCGTCAGGCTACCGACAACTCCATCCGCATCGGTGTTCTCGGCGATGATCCTGTCGGGTTTAAGAAGAAGCGTGTTGGCGGCGCCCGCTCGTTGAACTCTGGGCGCTGAATCGGTCGCTATCTCGGCGGCCATGATCTTGTATGGGGTTGTCACTGCCCACCCGTAAGCCGGGAGGCCCAGTCGGTCAAACAGAGTCTTGCCGAACGGAGTGAACAGCTGCTCGAGTTCATCCGGGTCGGGGACCGAGATCGGCAGCATCACGTCGGGAATTCCGGATGCAGCGAAGGCGGCCCCGTGAAGGGTGGGACTGAGGCTCTCGCTGACGTCGGCGCCGACGACCCCAAACAACCGGCGGGGAGGACCATCGAGGTGGCCGACAGCGGCGTTCATTCGCCGAGGCGTCTGCTGCCCGGGTGCGGCGGGAGCGTCGGCCGACCAGGCGGCAAATCCGATCGGTGCACCGAGGAGAGGCGCCAGGTATCGACTCGGGGCGCCGATCGATCCCATCGCGAATGCGATCAGCCGGTATCGGTCACGTTTTTCTGGAGTCGCCAAGGGGGTCGAAAGACTCAGGATCCGCTCGAGGTCGCCGAGAGACTGGGCGGTTGGGACAATCTTGGCCAAGGCAACAGGTTCGGTGAGCATGGCAGCGGCGATATCCGGCAGGTTCTCAGGGGTGCCTTTGGTGTCATGCCAGGAAAGAACCACTCTCTCCGAGGGGAGGCCGAGTTCATGGATCAGATTCCTGTCCCTGGCCCATTCGAGGTCTACCAGGTGAGCACCGCCTTCGACCGCCCTCCTCAATATGGATCTTCGGTAGTCGGGGTCGTCAGGACCTCGCCCCCCCTCAGCCTCGGACCGGAGGGTTGCCAGCACCGGGAGGGGAGTCGCGGCAACGGCCGTTGCGACATCGGCGTCCGGGAGAAGGTCGAGTCGGATTTCAACGACATCGGCGCCGTCGGGCGGAGCATTGAGGTCCTCTGACAGACCGGCCGATGTTTTCGAGGTCATACTGACAATCCATTGCATAGAAGCAGGGTAGCACCGGGCGCTGGCTGGTAGGGGTCGAAGAGGTCGAAGAGGTCGAAATGGTCAGAAGGGCAAAGAGGTCGTCGCATGGAGCACGATCGCATCGTTGTCATCGCTGGGTTGGATAATGCGTTGGATCACATTTTGGAGGCGGATATTTCTCGTATGATAAACAAATGACGGAGCGGATCTCGTCGATGGGGCCGGACCAACTTCTCACCGTTGCGGAGAGTGAAGGGTTGGATGACGGACAGGCAATCGAAATTCTCAGGAATCCCCATTGTTCGGCTGAGATGGCCGAACGCGTGGCCGGTCATCGGCGGCTTCTGGGGTCGGACCGGATTCGGCGGTTGGTCTGTTCTGTCCGGGGCATGCCGACGCCGCGAGTTGCCGACCTGGTAGCGACCCTGCCCTGGCTTGGGTTGCTGCAACTGGCCCAGGATCCGAAGACACCACCAACGGTTCGAAGAATGGCCGAACGACGCCTGCTGCTCAGATTGCCGAAGCTGACACTGGGCGAGAAAATTGGTCTGGCTCGGCGAACTCATCGAGCCCTTTATGGCCCATTGGTCGCGACTGCTGATGCCCAAGTGGTCGTTGCCCTGCTCGAGAATCCGAGGTTGACAGAGACCGATGTTGTGGAGTTCCTGAATTCCGGCCACACGCATCCCATTGTGTTCTCCGCTGTGCTGCGAAGCCCTCGGTGGGCGCCCCGGCGGGGCATCCGGATGGCAATGGCCAGAAACCGGTCGACGCCGCTGCCGGTTGCTCTGTCGGCGTTGGCGGAACTGGGTCCAGGAGAACTCAGGGTATTGGCAGAAGATCCTGGGCTGCCCGAAGGGGTGCGGAACGGAGTGCTGGGGTTGTTGAAAAAGAGGGGTAACATCTTGGGGAAAACGATGTTATGATCGAATCCTATGGGTGTTCCCTCGCCGATGATGATAGTGGTCCCGCAAGGAGTTGTGCTCGGCCGATGACGGATCGGATCCAGCTCGCGCATCCCGAGACCCTCGGTGAGGAGTTGAGGGCTCAGCGCGAAAAGGCGGGAGTGGACCTCCAGGCCATTGTCGAGGAGACCAAGGTGTCACGGCGCCTTTTCGAGGCTCTCGAGAGCGGGCGGTATCACCTGTTGCCCGAGAAGGTGTTTTGCAGAAACTTTCTGCGACAGTACCTTCGAATGGTCGGCAGCGACGAGTTGCCGTGGCTTGAGGATTTCGATCGGGCCTGGGAAAGTTTTGAGATGTCCTCGGGTACTTTCAGACTATTGACAGTCGAGGATTCACCCGAACTCGGATTCAACTGGCGGCTATGGATGCCTGTTTTTGCCGGGGCGTTTGTCATTCTGGCATTGCTGCTCGTCGTCATCCTCAGTTCTCGGTCCCGGGAGGTTTTGCCACCGGATCCCAGGCGGTCTTCCGCCGAGCGAGCGACTCCGGTCAGGAGCTTGTCGACGCCGACGCCTTTTGCCGTCCAGAGTACGCCCATGCCCGTCGAGGCGACGGAAACGGCAGCGATGGTTACTGCCGTTGTCCGCGTTCGGGAGGGCGGGGAATGCTGGATTCATTTCCGTGACCGCGAGGGCACGACCGGTCAAGAGCTTCTCTTCGGCGGCATGACCCGAGAACTTGAACTCGCGGGGCCGGCGTTGTTGACTCTGGGAAATGCCGACGCCGCCTCGATCATCGTGGGAGGCCGCGAGTATTCCGATCTGGGAGGAGCAGGTCAGGTGGCGCATTTCGAAGTGGGCCCCTCGAGTCTGACTCTTCTGGAACCTGGATCCAATGGCAGCTGACGACACCATCAACACTGCAGAAAAATTGATTGAAGGCATCCTTGCGGGGAGAGTACCGAGGCAGGTGCGGCTATTTGCCGCGCAGGGGCTGCTGCCGGTTTCGAGAGAGGACCTCTTCAGGCTCCAGTTGGTACTGTCGGCCGACCCGGACCCGGAGTTGGCGGCAACAGCAGCGAGTTCTCTGTCCGAAGTTTCGGCTCGAGTCCTGATTGATTGGATCAGGAACCAGCCCATCGATCCTCTGGAACTCGACTTGTTGGCCAGGGTCCGGGAGGAGCAGGAGATCTGGGTAGCTGTAGCTCAGCACCGAAATGTAGGCGACGAGACCTTTCGGATGTTGGCCTCTCACGGGGCAGAAACGATCCAGGATGTCATCATCACCAACCAGGTCCGAGTCTTGGGCTGCCTCGAGGTACTTGAGGATCTCAAGGCCAATCCACAGGTATCACAGGTCGTGTTGCGGCGTGTGCGAGAGTTCGAGGAAGAATTCATCGAAAAAGCAGCGGCGGAAGTTGCCCAGGCTCCCGACAGTCAGGAGATGCAGGAGGAAGCAGCGAGGGCCAGCATTCAAGGGGCTCTCGAAGCGCTGCGCGCGATCGGCGCCCATATTCCCAAGGAAGAGGAGTTTCCGTTCGCTCAGGACAGCGATCTCAGTCTCGAGCAGAAGGTGCTGGCGGCCAGCCGAAGTACGCTCTCTAAACTTCTCGACATGAGTGTCAAGGAGAAAGTCTTCGTGGCGATGAGGGGAAGCCGCGAAGAGCGAGGGATCTTGATCAACTCGCGAAATCGCCTGGTGATGCGGGCAGTCCTTGCCAGCCCCAAGCTCAACGACGGAGAGGTCGAGCGCTTTGCAGGTTCCAAGAGTGTGTCGGACGAGGTCATTCGAGTCATCTCCGGCAATAACAAGTGGCTTCGCCATTACCCGATTCTTCTGGCGGTCGTGCAGAATCCAAAGGCGCCGGTCCAGAAGGCAATCCGCCTGATGAATCAACTGAGCCGCAGGGATATCAACCGACTCTCAATGGACAGAAACGTAAACCCGATCATTCGGAGACAGGCCAAAAACCGCCTCGAAAAAATGCAGCGTTGATTGGGGCGGGGGGCTGTGGTAAAAAATACACGGATCATGATTTAAGGGTAGAATCTAACTTCTATGAAGAATAAACAGAAGACGACTCATTATGAAACACTCGGAGTCGAGCGTGGCGCGAGCGAGGCGGAAATTCGCTCGGCCTTTCGACGCCTCGCCAAGGAGTCCCATCCAGATCAACTGGAAGGGGATGCTCGGCAGCGCGCGGAGAAGGATTTCCAGGCGATCACTGAGGCCTTCAACGTCTTGACGCGCCCGGATCAACGAGAGCAATACGACAAGGAGATATCTCAGGGCGTTTCGTCTGTCGGGGGCATGGATCCGCAGGAAATTTCCAAACGTTTGGCGGCGAAGGGCGCCCAAGCCTTCAAGGAAGGACGATCAACTGAGGCGATCGGCTTTCTCAGGCAGTCCCTGGACCATGATGAAAGGCAGGCCCGAGCCCACTATTTCCTAGGACTGGCATTTTCAAAAATGGCGGGAAAGGGCCGAGACGGCCTCAGGCACCTGGAACGGGCAACGCAACTTGAACCCAACAACACAACCATGAAGGCCGAAACCGCTGCGGCTTTTCTCAATGCCGGCATGAAAAGTCGAGCTGAACGCATGGCGTCCGAGGTGCTCAGCCTCGACCCCACAAACGCCAAGGCGATGTCGATCATCGAACAGATCCAGAGTACCGGAATCAGAGGCCGGGTTGGGTCGTGATGGTGAACGAGAACTCGACCGGCGGAATCAGCCTCCAATCCTGGGGCCTTACCGATTTGGGCATGAAAAGACGTTTGAATGAAGACGTCTTTCTCATCGATTCCGATGCGGGCGTTTATCTCGTGGCCGATGGAATGGGCGGGCATGCTGCAGGCGAGGTCGCCTCGAGATTGGCAGCCGATGAAATTGATCGGGTCGTCGCTTCCAGAAATCAAGAAACGAGCGAGACCTGGCCGGACCATTGGGATCCTGATTTGTCCATGCAGGCCAATCTCCTGATCGAGGCGGTCCAGGAAGCTCATCTGCACGTAACGGAAGCCGTGAACAAGAACCCGAACCTCAAGGGGATGGGAACGACCGTCGTGGCGGCCGGGCATCAATCTAATTCGAATCTCCTGGTCATTTGTCACGTCGGCGACAGCAGGGCCTACCTGTTGAGAGACGGGCGTCTCGAGGTCCTGACAAACGATCACTCCTGGGTTCACGAGCAGATTACCGCCGGCCTCCTGACGGAGGAAAGCGCACGTTCTCATCCTCTCAAGAACGTCGTCACACAGGCGCTTGGAGGCAGTTCTGAACCCCAGGCCGACATTTTCGAGATGGGCCTGCAGGGAGGCGACCTCGTGCTTTTGTGTTCGGATGGTTTGAATTCAATGCTGCCGGATACAGAGATCGAGGGCATTCTCAATCGGGGTGGGATGCTGGAAGACATGGCCAAGAACTTGGTTGTCAACGCAAACGAAAAGGGTGGGAACGACAATATTACGGTAGTCCTCTTGAAAGCGGAATCAGCCGCCTGAGAGCCGAGCCGCCGTGACCGAAACCACAACGAGACGAGTTCGAAACTGGAAACTGATGGGAAACTGATGGTTGATGATTTGATATTGAAAGTCCGAACTTCCGGTGAGTCTGCCAACCCCCTGCTGTTCGTCATCATGGACGGTGTCGGTCTCTACCGCGGCCGAAAGGAAGGCTACGACGGAAATGCCTTTGACCAGGCCAGGACCCCCAATCTGGACAGGCTGTTCAGGAATGCCCCTGTTTTCCTCGAACTCAAGGCTCACGGGCGAGCTGTGGGATTGCCGACGGACAGTGACATGGGCAATTCCGAGGTCGGGCACAACACCCTCGGCGCAGGGAGGATCTTCGAGCAGGGCGCAAAGCTGGTCAACGAAGCGATTGATAGCGGAGACATGTTCATTTCTCAGGCATGGAAAGACCTTGTCGAGCGAGTCAAAGGCGGCAACGGTGCCTTCCACCTCTTGGGCCTGGTTTCAGATGGCAATGTCCACAGCCACATCAACCACCTCCTCGCGTTGATTGGGCGCCTGAGGGAGGAGGGTGTGCCCAGGGTGAGGATTCACGCATTGGCCGATGGGCGAGATGTCGAACCGGTCAGCTTTCACAGATACATCTCTCGACTGGAAGATCAGTTACACCAAGTCAATCAGGACCCATCCATGGACTATTCGGTGGCCTCCGGGGGAGGCCGTATGCGTACCACGATGGACCGTTACAACGCCGACTGGTCGATGGTCAGGAGGGGTTGGGAGACTCACGTGCTCGGGGTAGGCCGCGGTTTCCGTTCCTGTTCTGAGGCAATCGAGGCGCTTCGTGCAGAGCGGCCGGAGATTATTGATCAGGACCTCCCTCCTTTCGTCATCGTTGATTCGAACGGAGAACCCCTCGGTCCGATCAACGACGGTGATTCGGTGGTCCTTTTCAATTTTCGAGGAGACCGGGCCATCGAGATCTCACGAGCCCTTACCGAGCCGCAGTTCACGGAGTTCGACCGAGAACGATTTCCAGAGATACTCTTTGCGGGAATGATGGAGTATGACGGAGACCTGCATATTCCTCCGCGGTTTCTGGTCCACCCACCTGCGATCGACAGGACCATGTCCGAATACCTGGTGCGAAACGGTGTTTCTCAATTGGCGGTGGCGGAAACTCAGAAATTTGGGCACGTGACCTACTTTTGGAACGGCAACAACTCGAAGCAGTTTGATCCTGACCTGGAAGACTGGGTCGAGGTCCCTTCGGACAAGACACCTTTCGATCAACAACCGGAAATGAAGGCCCGGGAAGTGTGCCAGGTCGTCGAAAACGCGCTGGAGGAGGGGACTTATCGGTTCATCCGGGTCAACTTCGCCAACGGAGACATGGTTGGACACACCGGATCCCTCGAGGCCTCAATCGCAGCGATGGAGGTTGTCGACGAGTGTATCGGTCGGCTGGAGAGAGCTGTCGATCGTGTCGGGGGCATGATGGTGGTCACGGCTGATCACGGCAATCTCGACATGATGCTGGAAATTGAAAAGACGACCTCGAACGTCAAGATTGACACCAACGGCAGACCGGTCAAAAAAACATCCCACACGCTGTCTCCGGTCCCTTGGTTCCTGGTCGGCCGCGGTGCAGAGAACTATCGTCAAAACGAGCGGTTGAGCCAGCCGGGTTTGGGGAATGTCGCTGCAACTCTATTGCTCCTGCTGGGGTTCGAAGCTCCGGAAGAATACCTTCCTCCATTGGTGAGATTCAACCCGCCGGAGGCGGAATCAAATGGTAACTGACCGGCCCGCAAGGTAGCCGAAGTAGGTTGCAGGCAGCAAGTAGCAGGAAACACAATGCGCTCGAAAACCCGATACCTGTGACCTGTCACCTGAGACGCGTCACCTGAGACATGTGACCTTGTCTCGTCTTGTCGAAGCAGTTGCGGGACGACCCGCTATTTGTAACTCCCGTTCCAACCAAGCGAAAATTCGAAGTAATGATCAAATCGACGTTATACAAATGGCTCCAGTTGGAGGGTTTGCCGGTGATCGCACACCGTGGGGTTTTTCCGAGCTCGGGGTTAAGGCGCGCTGTCTCCTCTTGGTTCCGGTTTTGCCGGGTTCGGTGGCAGCTCCACCATTGACGCTCTTCAAAGCCCTCTGGTACCCTCGGGGACATGGCGACGACGACCTACCCCTTTCTGGAAACGATTGAAAAACTCCGCAGCGAGATCATCGAGATAGAAGCCTCCCAGGTTGGGAGTTCGGAGGCCTCGCCTGAATTGGATGAGGCTCGTGACCAACTGGATGCCGAGATTACCAAGGTCTTTTCCAACCTTTCTCGGTGGGAGACGTGCCTTTTGGCTCGACATCCTGACCGCCCTTACACGTTGGCGTACATCCACGACATATTTTCGGATTTCACGGAACTCCACGGTGACCGGCGGTTCGGTGAAGATCCAGCGCTGGTGGCAGGCTTCGCACGGTTTGACGGTGAACCCGTCGCGATCATCGGTCATCAAAAGGGAAGAGACACTGCGGAAAAGGTCCGAAGAAACTTTGGTATGCCCCGCCCCGAGGGATACCGCAAGGCCCTGAGGATCATGAAGCTGGCCGCTCGATTCAAACGCCCGATCATCACTTTTATCGACACGCCGGGCGCCTACCCGGGCATTGATGCCGAAGAGCGCGGCCAAGCCGAGGCGATTGCAGACAACCTGGTCGAAATGGCTCGCCTGCCGGTACCGATCATCGTGGTTGTTACCGGTGAGGGTGGTTCCGGAGGAGCATTGGCGTTGGGCGTTGGTGACCGTGTATTGATGCTGGAATACGCCGTCTATTCCGTGATTTCGCCCGAAGGGTGTGCCGCCATTCTCTGGAAGGATCAGAGCAGAGCCGAGGATGCGGCACAAGCTCTCAGGTTGACGTCTGGAGATTTGGTTAAATTTGGTGTGATTGACGAGGTCCTTCCCGAACCCCGCGGAGGCGCCCAAATGGATCCCGGGGCGATGTCCTCGACTATCGAGGAAGGGATTCGTCGCCATCTCAAGCAACTCAAGAAATTGCGCCCGGATGCCCTGGTCAACCGAAGGTATAAGAAATTCAGATCAATGGGAGTGGCCGCCGACCGGTGAGGCCGCGCCCCTTTACTGCCCGGCATCGAGAACAACCGTGAGTTCGCGAAAGATTATTCGGTGGTTGACAGCAGGCCTGCTGCTGGGGCTGATTGGCGGCCTCGCGGTCTTGGCCGGCCTCAGGGCACGACAGATTCGACCAAGCAACATCGAGACGTCCGCTGAGCAGGTCCTGGGCAAGGGTGGCGAGGAGGCGCTCGGCGTATACAACGATTTCAAGGTCCTCGAGCGGGTTCAGGGAAAGCTGATTTTTGTTCTCGAAGCATTGCGGACACTGGGAAAATCATCAGGCTGGCACGACATCGAATCAGTTTCGGTACAGCTCTACAACGATGACGAAAGCAAGGGGCCTCTTCTGACCTGTCAGCGGGCCAGCTTCAACGTCGACACGAAAGACGCAAACCTCTCAGGAAGCGTCCAGGTCGAGTTCCCGGACGGAACCTTCCTGAGTACTGAAGTTGGAACGCTTTTGGGTGGGGGGCGACGTTTCGAATCAACTTCGAACGTCGTATTCGTGGGGGATGGACTCCTCGGCTCGGCAGGCGCAGTAACCTACGATATGGGAAAGACCCTCCTGGTTCTGAGCAAGGGGGTGGTCGTTCGGACTGACGACGGCGACTCTCTCATCGCCCCGGAATTGGTGTACCGGAGAGATGCCGAGAGGTTGAAGTTGCCTCAGGGCGGCAAGATTACATTCGGCAGCTTCACGGTGGAATCGGCAGAGGCGGAAGTGGTGTTGGAGAAAGACCGACATCAACCCTCCAAGATAATGTTCGAGGGCGGAGTCAAAATCAGTGCTCATGATGCCGAAAGTGGGCAGGACCTTCAGGCGTGGTCGGAAGGCCTGGAGGCCCGCAAAGATCCAGCAGGAAGGTGGCAGATCACGGCACGGTCGAACGGACCTTGGGTTCGTTTCGTGACCATCGGTGGGCAAGATGTTGTTTTTCAGGAACTCCTGGCCTGGGAGGTCCGAGCCGTCGTGGGCGAAGATGGGCTGCTCAATGTCAGGGCGGACGGGAGAGCATGCGTTCATATCATCCCGATGGAGGGCCCCACTCGCACCGCCGAAAGCGATTCGGTCCGGGTTTGGTTCGACCAGGGTGCAGCAACCGACCTCGAATTGATCGATGACGTCGTGTTGGTGGGAGACGGGATAGAAGCGACCGCTCATCGGGCAAGGCTCGATGCAGAAAGCGGCAAGGTGATGCTCCACGGAAATCCAACTGGGGCCCGGAGGGTTGAAGTGCGGTCCGAAAGGGGTCGCATGACTGCGGATCAGGCAGTTCTTTTCAGGGAATCAGGCAAGGTCGAAGTGAGGGGAAGGGTCCAAGGGGAGATGTTCGAGGCGCAACTGGTCGGGAGTTCTGCCGCGGATGGGGGAGGCTCTGACCAACCGGTTCACATTGCTTCGGGCATTCTGACGGTGACCGAAAAGGCGACCGTGTTCGAACTTCGAAACAATGCCCGCATGTGGCAGGGACAACAACTTCTGACGGCAGATGAGATCCGCTATTGGTCATCCACAAAGAAAATGGAGGCCACTGGGCACGTCAAGACGACCTTGCCGGCAACCGCTGTCGATGTGGATGCTGCCCCTGATCGCGACATTGTCTTATCTTCCCGATCTATGCTCTTCGAGGATGCCAAGCAGGAAGCGGTCTACGTCGGAGACGTGGTGTACACGGATCCGGATCACCGGCTTCAAGCCGGCAGACTGAAAGTTGTGATTGGGAAGGACGGCAAAGTCGAAAGAGTCATAGCCACCGGCGCCGTCAGCATCAATGAGTTGGCGACGGGGCGGATACTGACGGGGAACCAGGCCATCCGAGACGTCAACACTGGAACTGTTTTGCTGACCGGTGAACCCGCAAAAGCTGTCGATGCTGAGGGGAATATGCTGTCAGGGCGTTCGTTGACCTGGGACCAGGCCAGTGGTAGGGTTTCGGTCTCTGAAGAAACGGAGACCATCTATCATACGGAGGAAGAGTTCTGAGCCCGAAAACGCTTGATCTTGTTGCTCGAAACCTCCGCAAGAAATACCGTGGGCGCTGGGTTGTCGACGGGGTCTCCCTCAAGGTCTCACCGGGGGAGGTCGTTGGACTTTTGGGACCCAACGGCGCCGGAAAGACGACCTCCTTTTACATGATCGTCGGATTGATCGAGGCAGCTGAGGGGCATGTGCTTCTTGGTGACCGCGACATCACAAACCTCCCTATGTATCGGCGCGCCCGGATGGGGATTTCCTACCTCCCTCAGGAGCCCAGTTCGTTCAAAAGTCTGACCGTCGAGGATAATCTTTGGATGATACTCGAGGCGCTTGGCGTCGACTCTCGGACGGCTCATCGGCGGATTCAACACATGTTGAAAGAGTTTGGCCTCGAAGGATTGGTAGGCCAGAAGGCAGAGACTCTATCCGGGGGTGAACGCCGCCGGCTTGAAGTCGCGAGAGCCCTCGCCGTCGAACCGACGTTCATTCTTCTCGATGAACCCTTCGCCGGCATCGATCCGATTGCGGTACTTGATTTGCAGAGGATCATCAAACATCTCAAGTTATTGGGGATAGGGGTTTTGATCACTGATCACAACGTTCGGGAAACATTGAAGATCACTGACCGCACCTATATAATCAAAGACGGCAAGATTTTTGCAACGGGACATCCCGTTGAGCTCTCAGAAAACCAGGACGTACGCCGGATCTACCTTGGAGACGATTTTCGCCTGTGATGGGGCCTACATCCTGGTGAGTTGGGTTCAGAAATACCGGAACGGAGGATCTCGCGTCGATGGCCCTTGAGCAGAAACTCAGCCTCAAGCTTTCCCAGCGGCTGGTCATGACGCCGTCGCTGCAGCAGGCGATCAAGCTCCTTCAGTTGTCTCGGTTGGAGTTGGGTGAGACGCTTGCTCAGGAAATTCTCGAGAATCCTCTCCTCGACGTCGACGGCCCTCTTGAAGAAACGGAAGGCGTTGAAAAAGAGGGGGGGGCGGATACCGGGGATATCCCAGCGGAACCCTTGACACCGGTTGAGCCGGACCCGGGTACTGTTTCCGGTACGGTTGACGAAGGGCCAAAGGATGACCCAACAGAAGCGTATGCCGAAATAGACGTTGAGGCCTTTTTCTCGGACTACCTTGCGGACAGTAGACCAGAGGGCCCATCAATGGCGGCGCGGGACCCTGAGATCGGCAATTCTCTTGAGAATACGCTGACCGAGAGTCCAGGTTTGTTTGAGTACCTCGAGTGGCAGATTCACCTGATGGACTGTCCGGTCGATCTTCTTTCGGTGTGTGAGTTCATCTTGGGGAACCTTGATGAAGACGGTTTCCTGAGGGCCACGGATGAGGAGATTATCACGGGGACCGGTGCGGAGCCGGGCCCAGTCGAGAAGGCCCTGGAAATCATACGGTCTCTTGATCCCGCCGGCGTCGGGACTCGAACGCTCCAGGGGTGCTTCCTGATTCAGCTGGATCGTCTCAAAAGAGAAATGGATGAAGATGATTCGAAGAGTCTTGAGTTATTAGCCCAAGCCCAGGTTTTGGTTGATTCCCACTGGGATGATTTCCTGCATCAACGGTGGGCCACGGTAGCGACGGCGCTTGAGTGTGAAATTTCCGAGATTAAACCGATCCTCGAAGTCATCCACCGCCTTGATACACGCCCGGGCCGGCGTTTTCAACATTCGAACAACATGTTTATCGAACCGGATGTCACACTCAAAAAGGTCAACGGTGACTACGTCATTTCACTGAATGATGATGGGTTACCGAGGTTGAAGCTCAACCACGCGTATTCTCGAATGCTCGCGGGGTCGGGTCTCGATCCGAAGGTCAACAACTACCTCAAGGACAAGATGCGGAGCGCCCTTTGGCTGATGAAGAGCATCGACCAGAGGCAACGTACGATTTACAAGGTGGCCGAGAGCATCGTCAGTTTTCAAAAGGGCTTCCTTGATGACGGAATTGAACACCTCAAACCCATGGTGCTCCGGCAGGTAGCCGAAGATATCGGAATGCACGAGTCAACGATTTCGAGAGTCGTCAGCAACAAGTACATGGACACCCCGAGAGGGTTGTTCCCGATGAAGTTTTTCTTCCACTCAGGTGTTGATTCTGCGAAGGGGGGTGCCGTCTCGTCTCTCGTCGTCAAGGAGAAAATCAAGAAGATGATTGAAAGTGAGGATGACAACAAGCCGCTCTCAGACTCGAAGATCATGAAGACACTGCAGCGCGAAGGCGTTCGTCTTGCCCGTAGGACGGTGGCGAAGTATCGGGAGGAATTGGGAATCCCCTCATCCGACAAACGGAAAACTTTGTTTTAGGAGTAACGCATGAAGGTTGAATATATCGCTCGCAAGGTCACTCTCACCGCTGGGGTGCGGGATATTGCGGAAAAGAAACTGGCCAGGGTGGAGAAGTATTTCAATGACATCATTGACCTTCGCCTCGAGATGAGCCAGGAGAGGCACTTGTACGTCGCCGACATTTTTCTCAAGGGCAAGGACTTCAGTCTGAAGTCCACCAGTTCCAATAAGGATCTGACGACGGCTATCCAAGACGCGATCGATAAATTGGAAATGCAAGCCCGAAGGGCCAAGACCCGTCTCAAAGATCACAAACGTCACGGAAACGACGTTCGTGGAAGTGTGGTCAGAGATGAAGAGACCCTTGAGCCCGCCGCCGAGGGCGGGGACACACCGCGGATTGTCGAAACATCGATCATCCCGGTCAAGCCGATGTCGGTTGACGAAGCGGTCATGCAACTGGAGGAATCGGCCGAACGATTCCTGGTCTTTCATAACTCGGTGTCTGACAAGGTCAACGTGTTGTATCGACGCGCAGATAATAATCTCGGGTTGATTACGCCCGAAGCTTGATGAAAATTCAGACGCAGATCGATCCGGACCATGTCCACCTGGACTTGGAGGCCTCAAATCTTGTTGAGGCCCTCAAGATCGTCTCGGATTTGACGGCTCCAATAGTCAATCTGCCGGCCGAAGAGGTCGCTCGAGGGCTCTCGGAACGGGAAGCCTTGGGATCGACAGCGATAGGGGGAGGCTTCGCTATTCCCCACTGCAAACTGCGTGGTTTGAGTAACATCGTCATCACCCTTGCCAGATTCCGCAACTCAGTGGCATTTGGGTCTCCCGAAGCGGAGGGCGCGAAGTTTATGTTTGTAGTCCTGTCGCCCCCGGATCAACCCGCTCTTCACCTCCAAGCCTTGTCTCAAATCGCGCGCACCCTGAAAAGTGAAAACATCAGACGGCGGCTGCTGGAAGCCCATGACCAGGCCGAGGTTGTCGAGATCGTGAAACGGGCAGCGGACGGGGAAATCCTGTGACATCGGGACAACCGATTTCAATTCGGAGATTTATGCTCGAGCCGATGCTGGCTTATCTCGGTCTCGAGCTCTTGGCCGGGGAGAGTGGCCTTGACAGTCGAATGATCTCCAATCCAAGAATCCAAAAGCCTGGATTGGCGTTGGCCGGGTTTTTGCCGTACGTCAAGCCAGGTCGGCTCCAGATATTGGGGGAGTCGGAATACGCCTTTCTTCAAACCCTCGAATCTTCAGACGTGATCAATCGGATGTCTGCGGTGGTTCAAGAAAACATACCGGCCATCTTGTCGACGAAAGGGCATACTCCGCCTCCCGAGGTTCTCGCACTCTGCGACGACATCGGAGTACCCTGTATGAGGACGTTTCAGCAGACTTCCGACACGATTGAGGGGACTTCGGCCTTTCTCGAGGATGCGCTGGCCGACCGCACCCAACTTCACGGAGTGCTGGTTGACGTTTTTTCCCACGGAACGCTGATCGTCGGAGAGCCCGGCATCGGGAAAAGTGAATGTGCCCTCGAACTGATTTACAGGGGCCATCGTCTGGTTGCCGACGATGTTGTGGTCGTACACCGAACCCACAATCATGGCTTGCGGGGTGAGCCTCACGCCCTTCTTCCGAACTTCTTGGAACTCAGGGGTGTCGGCATCATCGATGTGCAGAAACACTTCGGGATGACCGCCTCGTCGCCCTCCGTGGAGGTGTCACTGGTTATTGAGTTGGTCAAACTGACCCCGGAACACTGTGAACAGGAGAAACTGTGGGTCAAGCGGGTTCGGGAAAATCCCGCGGAGTGGTCCAGCCAGACCGAGATTCTCGGCATCAAAGTGCCGAAATTTGTCATGGCCGTTGCTCCCGGTCGGGATTTTGCCCTGATGGTGGAAACCGCCGTAAAGAAGTGCCTTCTGGCTCAAAGAGGCGTAGATGATGAGGGCGTATTCCTCGATGCCATCGATAGGATCGCTGCCGGCAAAGGAGATGAGGAAATCTGATGGCGTCGCCGTTGACCTTGTTTCGTGGCCCATTCGTCATCACCGGGCTTTCCGGGGGAGGCAAAACGGTCCTCAGCCGCAGCTTGGAGGATCTGGGCTATCACTGTGTCGACAACATCCCGCTCGATTTGGTGGAAGAGCTCTTTCGACAATCGGAGGACAGGAAAAAGTTGGTCGTGGTACTGGACGTTCGGGCAACCGGAATGATCGAGAGATTCCCGGAAATTCACGCCCGCCTGACTCGGCAGTATGAAACGCTCAGCCTGATTTTCGTTGAAGCCACTGAGACCGTTCTCGAAAAGAGGTTTTCGGTCGCGCGGCGGCCACATCCCCTGCGTGATCGGGCCCTCGATCGGGCAATTTCCGAGGAGAGAACACGTCTCGAACCGATTCGTCAACTTGCTGACCTGGTAGTCGACACGACGTCGCTGTCTCCGCATGACCTTCGTCGGCATATCGTTGAATTGGCCGGTGTCGACAGTCCTGCGGAGTTGATGAAGATCGAGGTGCAGAGTTTCTCCTACCTTCAGGGGGTTCCTTCTACCGCAAGCCTGGTTTTCGACGTACGGTTTCTTCCGAATCCCTATTTTGAAGAGTCCCTGCGACGTCTCTCAGGAACCGACCCCGCGGTTGCCCAGTGGTTGTCCGCGCACGATGAGGTTCTTGAGGCCGTTGGCAAGATCGGGGCCCTGGTCGAATACCTGGTTCCGGCCTATGCAAAAGAACTCAAGACCCATTTACTCGTGGCCGTCGGCTGTACAGGCGGACGGCACCGTTCGGTATTCGTTGCGGAACAATTGGCTCGCCTGTTTGAGGATCGAAAGCAACCCGCCGACGTTTACCATCGCGACCGAGACAATTGGAGGTACTGATGATTTCAGTCCTGGTTCTGACCCACGGCGATCTTGCCACTGAGTTGGTTACCGCGGCACGCGAGATCGATGCGAAACTGGCCGAAGGCACGGCCGCCTTGGCCCTGCCGTGGGACGTGGACTCGGACGAAGCCACCCGCCAGGTCAAAAAGGCACTTCGTGAGGTCGATTGTGGGGAAGGTGTAATCGTATTGACCGACATGTTCGGAGGTACTGCTACCAACTTGGCGCTCCCATTCATGGATGCAAATCGGATCGAAGTCATCACCGGCGTGAACCTTCCGATGCTGGTCAAGATTGGTTCTCTTCGTCGTCAGAAACTGGAGCCCACGGATTTTGCTCTCCGTTTGTGTGAGGCGGGACAGAAGAGCATTCGCGTGGCGAGCGAGTTTCTTCAACACTGAGACGCTCCTGAACCCTGAACAGCCTTCTTCTGGTAAAGTTCCAGTCGAATCTGGTGGTGACAGGCTCTTTTCGAATAAGGATGGAAATGACGATACGAAAGCTCCAAATTACCAACAAACTCGGACTCCATGCTCGCGCAGCCGCGAAGGTGGTCCATGTTGCCAACGAATTCGAGTCTGAGGTCTTCCTTGGGGTAGAGGGTGAGGAGGTCAATGCCAAGTCGATCCTCGGCCTTTTGACCTTGGCAGCCACACAGGGGACTCCATTGACTCTCAGAGTTGAAGGACCGGATGAGGCTGAAGCCGCTTCGGCAATAGAGGCTCTGTTTCGGAATCGGTTTGGGGAAGGTGAATGAGCCCAGGTCGTCTTTCCGGGCTTGGGGTAAGCCCCGGCATCGCAGTCGGCGAGCCGGTGGTGCAAGAAACCCGCCCGATCACGGTTCTCAGGATTCCCCTGCCCGCATCGAGGATTGAACACGAGGTCAAGCGGTTCCATCAGGCCGTCGAAGCGACGATTGAACGGATTATGGAGAATAGGGACCAGGCCGCCCGCCAGATGGGGGAGGAGTATGCGGCGATCTTCGAGGCTCACCACCTGATCGCCGCCGATAGTTCACTCATCGATCCTGTGTGCGAGATGATTCGGACCAAAGGCGTCAATGCGGAATGGGCCCTTGACCAGGTGGTTGCCCGGTTGGTCAAGCGATTTGAAGCTCTCCCGGATCAGTATCTGGCCGAGCGAAAACTGGATGTGCTTGACGTGACCTCACAGATACTCGGGGCGTTGCACGGCCAGGATCCCGCCAAGCTGGAGAACCTCGAAGGTCCGGTCATCCTCGTTGCGGATGATCTACCACCTTCAACCGCGGTCAAGATGCCGTTGGACAAGGTCCTCGCCTTCGTCTTGGAGATGGGCGGTCCTACGTCCCACACGACGATCATCGCCCGGTCCCTTGGGATTCCGGTCATAGTCGGCGCCCACGGTGCCTGTGAAGCGGGCCATCGTTCCCGACGGATGATCGTCGACGCCTTTGAAGGCAAGATTATTTTCGATCCCGACCCCGCAGAGGAGGCGGAGTACATCTCCAGGCGCAACGAGCACTTGGAGCAGCAGGCTCAACTCCAGGAGGTCCGGGCCCTCCCGACAATCACCCGGGACGGCCGTGAGGTCAACCTTCTTGCAAACATCGATTTGTTGACTGAGGTCGATGAAGCCGTTCACTGGAATGTCAAAGGCGTTGGCCTCTATCGTTCTGAGTTTTTGTACATGCAGCGCAGTCCTGCGTTGCCGGATGAGGACGATCAAGCTGAGGTCTACCGAAATCTGGTCAGTTCCATGGGCGGTCGACCGGTCACGATTCGAACATTCGATCTCGGCGGCAAGAAGCTTGCCCGTGAGGTGACCGGTTCAGAGGAGGCAAACCCGGTTCTGGGTCTCCGAGGCATCCGACTGTGTTTTTCGAAACCCGATTTCTTCGCGACGCAACTTAGGGGGCTTCTCAGGGCCGCCGGGGAATTTCCGCGGGGACGGGTTAGAATCATGTTCCCGTTGATCAGCTGCATCGAGGAGTTCAAGGTAGCTCGACTGCTGGTCCACCGCATCACGGACGATCTCCGAAGTGAGGGCTTCAAGGTTCAGGACCATATCCCCTTGGGGGCCATGGTTGAAGTTCCCTCTGCAGCCATCATGGCGGATGAATTGGCACAGGAGGCTGACTTTCTATCTATTGGCACCAACGATTTGATTCAATACTCACTGGCGGTCGATCGGGCCAACGAACTGGTGGCTGATCTGTATCAGCCTACGAGTCCTGCCGTCCTCCGGCTGATCGCCAAAGTGATCAAGGCCGGCGCCGATCGTGGTATCGACGTGGCCATGTGCGGTGAAATGGCCTCTGATCCTCTCATGGTTCCGCTTCTCGTGGGCCTTGGGCTGAAGAGGTTCAGTATGAATCCTCAGGCAATACCGAAGATTCGGAGCCTCGTTCGCCAGTTGTCGTTCAAAGAGGCGTCGTCCATGGCGCGAAGAGCCCTCAGACTGACCACCGCTCGTGAGGTCGAGGAGTTCCTGCTGGAAAGACTGGCGATATCATTGGCAAAAATCAAGATCCGAGTTTGACCTGGAGGAGTGATGGGAAAGAGACCGGCGCGGTTTGTACATAAACCCTGGGGCCATGAAGAGATCTTCGCGGAAACCGACCGCTATGCGGGGAAACTATTGGCCGTGAAGTCTGGAGAGAGTCTTAGTCTTCAGTATCATGAAAAAAAAGAAGAAACCCTACGTGTTCTCGAAGGTAAAGTTATTTTCGAGACTGGAATCGATGCTGCAATATTGGAGTCTGTCGAGCTTGGTCCCGGCGACGTGTTTCACATCCCACCGGGGCTGATTCATCGCATGGAAGCCTTGACCGATTGCACTCTCATCGAGGTTTCAACAGCGGATCTTGATGATGTGGTCCGTTTATCCGACCGCTACGGCCGGGAGGGGACCACCGATCCGTGACCCGGGCGCCTTGGGCTCTGTTGGCTGTTTTCGGACTGCTCGGCACCCTCGTTCCAGTGAGTTCGTTCGGTGATCCGCCTCCGACCCCGACACCGAGTTCTTCGTCACGCCGAAGCCTTTCTGAATATGCCCGCGGCCGCGACCTTCAACGGCCGACAAAAGGCGGGGAAAACACCACCGTTATTACGGACGATAATCTGAAAGAATTGGCGTCAGGAATCGAATTGACATCCGTGACCCAAAAACCGTCAAATTCCTCGGATCCTGTCGTCATCTTGGAAAGAGACGCCCCCAGGACATTTTGGCGAGAGAGGGTTCAGAAGCAACTCGAGATGATCCGAGCGCTGGAGCTTGAGATCAATACACTTCACGTTGAAATAGTCGGCCTCTGGGAAATGTTCTACGCTAGCGACGAGCCTGATGAACGTGAAGGTGAGATCAGGCCACGTCTGGTGCAAAAAATTGAGGAGCAGACCGATCTCGATGGTGAGT
>JAUWTC010000393.1 GCA_030609785.1 Holophagae bacterium | reverse complement strand
GCTCTGTCCCTGACGCTGGATTCTAAACCCGGTCCTCGGGAGGATCGAGGCGCCTCACAGCGTCTGGAACAGGGACCGGACCAGCGACAGATGACAGGGTCGGCGACCGGGGCAGGGGCAGCATCAGCGACCGGGATCCGGCACACTGAGGTTTTCGGACCCGTCTGAGGTAATATGATCTGCCATGGCTGTGAACGTACCCCCCTTCTCTCAGGCTACCGCTGGTGACCGCCCACCCTCCGATCTGGAGGCCGAGCGCGCTGTTCTCGGCGCGATTCTGGTCGATCCCGTCTCGCTGTTGATCGTGATGGAGAAGCTCGAAGAACAGGATTTCTACCTGGACCAGCACCGAATGATCTACGGTGCCTGCCTGACCTTGCAAGAGCGGGGGCAGGCGGCGGATCTTCTGACCGTGACCAACCATCTGCGGGAAGAAGGGCTCTTGGAACGGGTCGGTGGGGCAGCCCTGGTGTCCTCCTTGCTCGATGCCTTGCCAGACGTCGCCAACGCCGGCTACTACGCTGCAATCGTGTTCGACAAGGCAGTCAAACGCCGTTTGATGCACGCGGCCCGGTCAATACTCGACACCTGCTCCGTCGACAAGGGCGAGGCTACTGCGGCGGTGGAAAGCGCCCAGAAGGCGGTGTATGCCATCGCCGAAGGAACGTTGGGTGGTGGCCTGGAGTCGATCGGCAATTTGACCGAGAAGGAACTGATCCACCTGGAAAAGGCCCAGGAGACCCACAGCGCCCTGACCGGGATCGACACGGGATACTATGACCTCAACGACATGACCGGAGGACTGCAGAACACCGATCTGGTGATTCTGGCCGCCCGTCCCTCTATGGGCAAGACCTCTCTGGGATTGAATATCTGCGCCCACGCCGCGATCAGGGGTCACAAAAAGGTGGCGGTCTTTTCGCTGGAAATGTCTGCCGAACAATTGGTGCGGCGCCTCCTGGCCTCCGAGGCCAGGATTAATCAAAAGCAGCTGATGACGGGGTATCTGGCCAAGAACGACTGGCCCAAGATCACCTCCGTCGCCGAGACCCTGAAAAAGGCCGACCTGTGGATTGACGATACGGCCGGAATTACCCTGATGGAGCTGTCGGCAAAGGCTCGCAGGATGAAACAGGAGCGTGGTCTGGACCTGGTGATGCTGGACTACCTCCAGCTGATGTCCGGCGGGCGGTCCAACACCAGCCGGACTGAAGAGGTGTCGGCGATTTCCCGTGGGCTCAAGGGTATCGCCAAGGAACTCGAGGTGCCGATGCTGGTGCTGTCGCAGCTCTCCCGCCGTCCGGAACAGCGGGGATCGGACCGGCGGCCGCAGCTCTCCGATTTGCGAGAAAGCGGCAGCATCGAGCAGGATGCCGATATCGTCATGTTCATCATGCGGCCAGGGGTCTACGACAAAGAGGCTGATGAGCGCGAGGCCCAGTTGTTGATTTCCAAACAACGCAACGGTCAGACCGGTGATATCGATTTGGTGTTCCAGCCCCAGTTCACCCGGTTCGAAAATGCCGAACGTCATCATCACGACGACGGGCAGCCGTTTTAGAGCGATCAGCTATCAGCTATCAGCTCTCAGTACGTCGGCGACCACCGATATACTTTGATGTGGGGGTGAATCGATGGCGTCCGATACTGTTTTCTTCTGTACCGACTGCGGCCACGAGTCCAGCAAATGGTTGGGTCAGTGCCCGGGCTGCGGCAGTTGGAACACCTACGTCGAACAGCTGCGTGCGCCGCGCCAAAAGGCGGGCAAGGGCGTACGGACGCCTCCCAGAAACGAGGGGCCGGTGTCCGTGACCGACGCCGTGGCCTCCGTCACCGAGAGAATTCAATGCGGCATCGACGGTATCGACCGGGTGCTGGGTGGTGGCTTGGTCCCCGGATCGTTGATTCTGCTTGCCGGAGAGCCCGGAGTGGGGAAATCGACGATTTTGCTCCAGGCGGCCGCGGCCCTTGCCGGGGATGACTCGCCGGCGATCTACGTGTCGGCCGAGGAGAGCACCCAACAGGTTGCCCTGCGCGCAGAGAGGGTCGACGGCGTTCGCTCCCAATTGCTTCTGCATGCCGAAACATCGGTCGATGCGGTCATCGGCCATCTGGAGAAACTGAAGCCTTCGGCCATCGTCATCGACTCGGTTCAGACGATGGTGGCCTCCGAAGTCGAGGCGATGGCGGGATCTCCCAGCCAGGTGCGTGCGGTTGCCGCCCGCTTTCAACACCTCGCCAAAACCCGGGGAATCCCTGTCATCCTGGTGGGCCACGTGACGAAGGACGGCATGATCGCCGGGCCGAAATTGCTCGAGCATCTCGTGGATGTTGTGCTCAGCCTCGAGGGCGAACCAGGCCACGATCTCAGGGTTCTCAGGGCGACTAAAAACCGCTTCGGTACCGTATCCGAGTTGGCCCTGTTCTCGATGACCGGCTCAGGACTCGAGGGCGTGCGCAATCCTTCGGCCTGGCTGTTGGAGGATCGGCGGGCCGGGGCGCCTGGTTCGGTCGTTGCTGTGGCGCTGGAAGGGACGGCGCCTTTGCTGGTCGAAGTCCAGGCACTGGTTTCGCCGAGCAATCTCGGGACGCCTCGGAGGGTCGCTCAGGGCCTGGACGGCTCCCGAGTCGCCCTCTTGTTGGCGGTCTTGGAACGGCACGCCGGCATCCGGTTCGGCGAGAGGGACGTCTTCGTCAATCTGGTGGGTGGCCTGGCTCTCCGGGAACCGGGGCTGGACCTGGCGATCGCCGCCTCTCTGATGTCGTCGGCGGCCGATCGCCCACTTCCCGCAGATATTGCGGTCTTCGGGGAAGTTGGGTTGATGGGTGAAGTACGGGCGGTAAGTCGGGCCGCGGAGAGGGTCCGGGAAGCCGAGGCACTGGGCTTCGGCAAAGTGGTGCTGCCCGCCCGGAACGCTGCGGGGAACTTCGACCTTCCCGTTCACGCGGTCACCGAGATTGCGGGGCTGTTGGATTTATTGCATTGACGGTCGAGGCGTCAGGAACGGGAAGACGATTGAACCGCCAAGAGGTTTAACCGTTCGGGAACGGGCACGGGAACGGGCACGGACTCGGGGGCACGGCGCTCGGCTTCGCGGCGTTTACCGTGCCACGTACACCTGCGGGAACAGTGAGTAGAAAGCCATCGCCGGTTGGAGTTGTGCCAGTGAAATCTGGTCGTTGACCGTGTGGGAATCTTTTTCATTCGCCGGTCCGAAGCCGATCGTCGGGATGTTGAAAAGGCCTGCGGTGGTACACCCGTGGGAGGAGAAGGC